>JBLNHD010000096.1:0-7809 GCA_050268825.1 Gemmatimonadota bacterium | reverse complement strand
CGGCTTCTGCCGGAACGGGAACGTCGGCCTCTTCCGGCTGGTGCTCCGCCGCAATGAGCGAGTAGAGCACGGGCACGACGAACAGGGTGAACATCGTGCCGACGATCATTCCTGCCACCAGCACGATGCCGATCGAATTGCGCGCCTCGGCGCCCGGACCGCTGACGAAGACCAGCGGCATGTGGCCGAAGACGGTGGCCGCCGAGGTCATCAGCACCGGCCGCAGCCGGGTCATCGACGCCTCGCGCAGCGCGGCCATCTTCTCGAGCCCGCGCTCCTGGAGCGTGTTGGCGAACTGGACGATCAGGATGCCGTTCTTGGCGATCAGACCGACCAGGGTGATGAGCCCGACCTGCGAGTAGATGTTGAGTGTCGTCAGGTCGAGGAACGTGAAGAGCAGCGCGCCGGAGATCGCGAGGGGCACCGACCCCAGGAGCACGATCAGCGGGTCGCGGAAGCTCTGGAACTGCGCCGCGAGCACCAGGTAGATCAGGATCACGGCGAATCCGAGCGTCACGGTGAGCGCCGCGCTCTCGCGGCGAATCTGCCGCGACTCGCCGGCATAGTCGATCGTCACGCCGGGCCCCGCCGCCTGGATGGCCGCGGCCTCGAGCACGTCGAGGCCCTCGGCCTTCGTGACGCCGGGCTGCACGCCACCGAAGATCTTGACCGCGTTGCGCTGCTGGAACCGGTTCAGCGTGCGGGGCGCCACGCCGGTCTCGATCTTCGTGAACGTCGAGACGGGGACGAGGTCGCCGCCCGGCGTCCGGATCTTGAGGTCGAGCAGCGGTGCCACCGTGCTCCGGTCCTCTTCCCCGATCTGCGGAATGACCTTGTAGCTCCGGTCGAAGTAGTTGAACCGGTTCACGTACGCGCCGCCGAGGAGCGTGCCGAGCTCCTGTGCCACCGACGCGAGGTCGAGGCCCAGGTCCGAGACCCGTTCCCGGTCGATCGTCACCCGCGCCTCGGGGAGGTCGATCTTGAGGTCGGTGTCCACGTACATGAACTTCCCGCTCTGCCACCCGGCGGCGAGCACCTGGCCCACCGTCTCCAGCATCTGATCAGGCGGCGCATCGCTCTCGAGGACGAGCTCGACGTCGTACTGCCCGGGCGTCGGCAGCGGCGGATCGAGCCGCGGGAAGACGCGCATCCCGGGGATCTGCGAGACCGCGCCGAACACCTCGCCGTACATCTCGGCGGTGGAGCGGTCGCGCTCCTTCCAGTCCTTCATCGGGATTCCCCCGAATCCGCCCCAGGGCGCGGTGAGCGACCACATGAAGTCCGCCTCCGGGAAGGCGAGACCGGCCCGGATCACCTCGAGTGACGCCGCGTTCGACGCCGTGAGCGAGGCATCCGGGGCCGCCTGCATGAAGAGGCTGATGTGGCTCTGGTCCTCCACCGGCGCCAGCTCGCGCTGCGAGAAGGTGTAGAGCGGCCACGCGGCGAGCATCACGAGGAGTGCCGCGGCCACGACGGCGCCGCGCATCGAGAGGGCGCCGTCGAGCAGGCGCGCGTACCGCTCGCGCACGGCGTCGAAGGCGCGATTCACGAAGGCCGTGAGCCGGCCCTCGCCGCCGTGCGCGTGCACCAGCTTCGCGCTCATCGCCGGGGAGAGCGTGATGGCCACGAAGCCGGATACGAGCACCGCCGCCACGAGCGTGATCGCGAACTCGAGGAAGAGCGAGCCGGTGAGGCCGCCCTGGAACCCGATGGGGGCGTACACCACGGCGAGCGTGATCGTCATCGCGATGACCGGCGCCAGCAGCTCCCGCGCTCCGGCGATGGCCGCGTCCACCCGGGACTTCCCGAGCCGTACGTGCCGCTCGACGTTCTCCACCACCACGATCGCATCGTCCACCACGAGGCCGACCGAGAGCACCAGCGCCAGGATCGTGAGGAGATTGAGGCTGAAGCCGAACGCGAGCATGAGCAGCGCCGCGCCGATGAGCGACACCGGCATCGCCACCAGCGGCACCATCGCGGTCCGGAGCGAGCCCATGAAGAGGAAGACCACGAGGCCGACGATCAGGATCGTCTCGCCGAGCGTCTTCGCGATCTCGCCGAGCGCGTCGCGCATGAAGCGCGTGCCGTCCCACACCAGCCGCATCTCGATGTCCGCCGGCAGCGTCGGCGCGATCCGCGCCATCTCCTTCCGCAGCCGCGAGGCCACCTCGATCTCGTTGGCCCCGACGAGCGGCCAGACGCCGAGGTACACGGCCGGCTGCTCGTTGTACTTCGCGATCATCTCCGCCTCTTCGGCGCCGAGCTCCACGCGCGCCACGTCGCTCAGCCGCACGAGCGCGCCCTCGCGCTCCGAGACGATGAGGTCCTCGAACTCGCTCACCGCGCGCAGGTCGGTGTTGGCGAGGAGGTCCACCTGGACGAGGTCCCCCTTCGTGCGGCCGACCGCCGCGAGGTAGTTGTTGCGCTGCAGGGCCCGGTGCACGTCGCCCGGCGAGAGGTTGTGGGCCGCGAGCTTGTCGGGGTCGATCCAGACCCGCATCGCGATCTGGCGCGCGCCCTCGAGCGTCACCTTCTGCACCCCCTCGAGCGTCGCCAGCTGCGGCTGCAGCGTGCGGCTCAGCCAGTCGGTGAGCTCGGGCGCGTCGCGGTCCTTCGAGGAGAAGCTGAGGTAGAACGACGCGTACGGACGGTCGGCGCGCTGGATGTCCACCACCGGCGGCTCCGCCTCCGCCGGCAGCTCCGAACGGACCTGCTGCAGCCGGGCGGTGACCTCCGCGAGCGCCGCGGTGCTCGAGTGGTCGAGCTTGAGGCGGATCGTCACCGTGCTCACGCCGGCGCGACTCGTCGACTCGACGTGGTCCACGCCGCTGATGGCGCTCACGGCGCGCTCGATCGGCACCGTGAGGAAGCCGCGCACCGTCTCGGCGCTCGCGCCGTAGTAGACGGTATTGATGACCACCGAGGTGGCCTCGATGTCGGGGTACTGCTGGACCGGCAGGCTCGTGAGCGCGCGCGCGCCGAGCAGCACGATGCTCAGGTTGAGCACGATCGCGAGGACCGGCTTCCGGATGAAGAGATCGGTGATCGCGCGGATCCGGCCGCGCGGTTCGGACTGGTCCGACATCACTGGCCCCCTTCGTTCCGCGCATCCACCGTCGCGGCGATCGTGTCCTCGGCCTTCACCTGTACCTTCGCGCCGTCACGCAGCTTGAACGAGCCCGACGTCGCGACCTGCTCGCCCGCGGCGACCCCCTCCGCCACCAGCACCTGGTCGTTCACGACCTCACCGGCCACGACGCGGCGCACGACCGCCCGGGTCGTGCCGGTGCTGTCCTCGGCGAGGACGAACACCTGGTCGCCGCCCGGCCCCTTGCGGAGCGCGCTCACCGGGACGAACACCGCCTGCTGCGCCGGGCCGGTCGGGATGCGCACGCGCACCGAGGCGCCGGGCGCCGGAATGCGGTCGTTCCCGGCGAGCCGCGCACGGACGAGCGCGTTCCGGGTCTCGGGATCCACGCGCGCGTCCACCGCGACGATCGAGGCGGCGAGCGGGATGGAGTCGGCGCCGGCGAAGACCTCGACCCGCTGGCCGACGCGGAGCGCGCCCGCCACGGCCTGCGCCACGGCGAAGTCCACGTTCACCGGGTCCGCCACGCCCTGCAGCGTGGTGAGCTCGGTGCCTTCGGAGAGGTACTGGCCGGTATGCACGTCGGAGATGCCGACGCGGGCGCGGAACGGGGCGCGGATCGTCTTCCGCGCGATCACCGCCTTGAGCCGAGCGATCTCCGCGAGCGCCACGTCGCGCTCGGCGCGGGCCCGGTCGAGCTCCTCGCGCGAGGCCGCGCCCTCGTCGGCGAGCGACTTCGTCCGCTCGAGCACCGTGCCGGCGAGCTCCGCCTGAGCCTCGAGGGCGCGGAGCGAGGCTTCCTCGACGCTCACGTCGAGCGCCACGAGCACCGTGCCCGGCTCGACCACCTGGCCGGGCGTGAGGCGGGCGATGCGGACCGTGCCGGGGACTTCGTTCCGGAGGGTCACCGAGCGCAGGGCGTGCACGGTGCCGATCGCGGTGGTCGTCGCGCTGTAGGGCCGCTCGACCGCGGCGGCGGTCGTCACCACCTCTGCCGGCTCCATCGGGTTCGCCCCCGCGGCCTCGGCGGCGCGCAGCGACGAGAACTTCCACGAGGTGAGTCCCGCGCCGATCACGAGAACCGACGCGACGAGTGCGACAGACTTCCGCAGCGAGGCGGGGCGGGGGCGGGGATCGAGGTCTTGAGCCTGCATCGGTGATGCCTTTCAGGGACTGGGGGTGGCTTCACAACGCAATGACAGTCATACAACTATCGAACTTCTCCACACGACTGCAGGCGGATTTTCGTCTTTCTCCGCCTTCTCATACTCAGATGTGCGTACTTGCTTGCAAAAGGGCGACAAATCGAGGCGGCCCCCGTCGGCCGCCACGATACCTACCGCCCCTCCTGCCTCACTTCCAGCCGCTTCGCCAGCTCGGCCCGGTAGGCCTCGAGGACTTCGGGCCGGAACCGCGCCGTCATCGTCTGGCCCTCCCGCTCCGATTCGACCAGCCCGGCGTTGATCAGCTCCTTCATATGGTGCGAAACGGTTGCCTTGGTGACCGGAAACCGGCTGCAGAGGCCCTGGTACGGGCAGTCGCTCCGGTTGGCGATATCCTGCAGCATGGCGAACCGCCGCGGATCAGCCAGCGCCTTGGCGATCCGTTCGAACTGGCCCGGAGCCAGTGTCGGGAGAGGGGTCGTCCGTTCCACAGTCAAATACTTATCGAACTGTCGAACGGTTGTCAATACCCCCTGGCCTTGGGGGCCGGGTGGCCGGGCAGGCGCAGGGTAACCGCGGAGGCGCAAAGGTCGCAGGGCGCCGATCGATAGGTGCTCACGCGAGCGCCGGCACCCATCTGGCGGAACGGAGCGCGAACCCATCAGGCCAACGCCCCGGGTCTTCGCTCCATCCTCGGCCCCCGCGGCGCCTCTGTAGTTTCCCCGGGCCCGCCCATTCATGGTCCTCCACACTCGAGCCATGTCGATTCCGCCGTGGCTCGCACGACGAGAGTATGAGGCAGTGAACCTGAACGCACGAGGAGGCGATATGGGAACGATACTGGCGGGCACGTTCGTCACCCTCGACGGCGTCATGCAGGCGCCGGGGGGACCGGACGAGGACCGCGATCGCGGATTCGAGCACGGGGGCTGGAGCGCGGGTTACTGGACGGAGGACATGTTCCCCGTCACCATGGAGCAGCACGCACGGGGCAAGGCGCTGCTCCTCGGCCGCACTACCTGGCAGATCTTTGCCAACCACTGGCCGCGCATGCCCGCGGACGATCCGATGGCCGCCAAGCTCAACGGGATGAAGAAGTACGTCGTCTCGAACACGCTCGAGCGTGCCGACTGGAACAACTCCGCGATCGTGCGTGGGCCGGAGCTCAGGAAGGAAGTCGCCCGGCTCAAGCGGGAGACGGATGGCGAGATCCACGTGATCGGAAGCGCCGGCCTCCTCCAGACGCTCATCCGCGAGGACCTCGTGGATCGCTACGTCGTGTGGACCTTTCCGCTCATCCTGGGCACCGGCAAGCGTCTCTTCGGCGAGGGCGCGGTGCCGAAAGGCCTCCGTCTGGCGTCGAGCCGCAGTTTCCAGAGCGGGGTGGTCATCAACGACTACGTCCGCGAGGGCGAAATCAGGTACGGGTCGTTCGCCCTGGAATGAAGGGCGCATCCTCGCCGCGCGCCTCCGGCGGCGGGCCGCCCGCGGCGGACGCATCGGCCACCGCATAGGCACCGGATCCGTCCAGCTCCGGGAACCCGCCCGATCCGACGGGAGGCGGCAGCGTCACGAGCGCGGTGGCCCGGGCCACGAGTGCGCGCAGCGCGACGGCATCCCGCAAGTGGTCGAAGCAGGGATCGTGCGCGAGCTGGTGCACATCCGCCCACCCATGCTGCACCGCAGCGTCCAGCGCGTTGAGGGCCAGTGCCGTTTCGTTTCTGAGGGCGTGCGTGGCGGCGATCTCGTACGCGAGCACGGCGGGAGCGGCGCCCAGGAGATTGACCCAGACGAACCGATGCCGGCGCGCGTGCACGTCGAGCGCCTCGGCGAGCAGCGCATCGGAAGCCGTGATGTCGCCCCGGCGGAAGGCGAGCCGCGCGAGTCCCAGCTTCGAGTTCACCCAGTGCGCCCCGATCCCGAGCCGCCGCTCGTTCGACTCGGCGAGGCGGCACGCGCCATCGTAATCGCGCCCGGCCGCGAGGACGTTCCCCTCCGCCTCGGTGAGCCGGCCCCGGGCGAACGTCGCCCATGCCGTCATCATCTGGGCATACACGTGGTCCATCCCCGGATACGTCGCGATCGCGACGTCCAGCAGCGGTCGCGCCGCGCGGCGCTCGCCGGCGTGAGCATGCAGGAACGCGCGCTCGATGAACGAGCCGAGGAAGAGCAGGCCGGTACCGCCGCGCTCGAGGTCCACGGCCTCGTCCACGAGGGGCGCCGCGTGCGAGTACTGCCCACGCAGCATGTAGATCCAGCCGGCGACGAGCTGGGCCGGGTGATACGAGGGGTTGATCGCGCGACAACGGAGGAGCGGCAGGACGGCGCGCGCCAGGTCGTCGAGCGTCCCGTGGGACAGCCCGCGGGCCAGAAAGGCGATGCCGAGCAGATACCAGCCGAGGAAGCCGCCCGGATCACGCTCGAGTGAGGCGCGGGCGGCGGCAATCGCTTCGTCATGACGGTGCTGCTGGGTGTACATGTAGGCCAGGAAGGCATGCGGCTCGCCCAGGCCCGGGTCGAGCGCCATCGCGCGCTGCAGCGCGGCAACTCCCTCGTCCAGCACCGCCGGGTCGCCCGAGGCGATGTACTTCGGCATCAGGAGGCTCCCGAGCCCCGCCCACGCGAGCGCGTACGACGGATCGAGCGCGATGGCCTGCCGGAAGTAATCCGACGCCGCTCGCGCGCTTTCCTTCCCGAAGAGCAGGAACGCCTGCTTCCCCCGCGCGTACAGTTCGTAGGCGCTCACCCGCGCCGTTTCCGGCCGGGCGATCTGCTCGGCCTCGTCGGTCGTGAGCTCGATCCGGAGGAGGTCGGCGAGGCCGGTGACGATGCGGTCCTGCAGCGCGAAGATCTCGTCGAGCGATCCGTCGATCTTCTCGACCCCCTGCGTCTCCCCGGTCCCGACATCGGTGAACTGGGGGGTGAGCCGGATGCGCGTGCCCGATGTCTGGAACCCGCCCCACACCACCCAGCGCGCGCCGACCGAGCGCCCCACCCGTCGCACGGCCTCGAGCGCGACGCCGCCGGCGCCGAGCTCATCGGCCAGGCGCTTGCGCTCCGGGGCATCGCTGCCCACCACGCGAATGCCGCCGATGCGCCGCAGGTCCACGCTCACCGTCTCGGCGATGCCGCCCGAAAGCCAGTCGACGTCCGCGGCCCCCGAGATGTTCGTGAAGTCGAGCACGAGGACTGCCGCCTTCCGCGCCGCCTCGGTGGCGATCCTCCGGAGCTGACGTTCCCCGGTGGACGGAAGCTGCCGCGCGGTCAGCGCCGTTTCGAGGACGAGCGCGAATTCCGCTGCCGTGCCGAAGCGATCCGCCGGATCCTTGGCCAGCATGCGCGCCACCGCGTCTGCGACGGCGTCCGGCACCGGCTCCCGCGCCGCGGTGAGCCGCGGCGGCGGCGCGAGCACATGCTGCGCGATCGTTGCCATCGGGTTGGGACCGGAGAACGGCGGCGCGCCCGCCAGCAGCTCGTAGGTGACGCAGCCGAGCGCGTAGAGATCGCTCCGCCCGTCGAGGTCGCGGTCGCCGCTCGCCTGCTCGGGGCTCATGT
>JBLNHD010000095.1:0-2556 GCA_050268825.1 Gemmatimonadota bacterium | reverse complement strand
CCAGGTGCTCGTAAAATCCACGCGCCCGGCGATTGGCGCAGAAGACGTTGAGATCCACCCGCACGGACCCGCGGGCGCGCGCCCACGCTTCCACGTGCTCCATCAGCCGTCGGGCGAGGCCCCGGCCCGCCGCGGCCTCGCTCACGGCGAGCACCTCGACGTAGGCCACCGGCTGCCCGGTGAAGTAGTCACGAATGGTGTTCGCGAAAATGGTACCGAGCGGCGTACCCGCCTCATCCTCGGCATAGAGGAACAGCACCGCGTCGCTCGGGTTCTGCAGCTGGGCCAGCAGGATCGGGTGGTCCGCGCGCGCGATCTCCCGCGCGGTGCGTCCGGGGGGGAGATCGAAGTCGGCGAGCCGTTCGATCAGGGCGTGGACTGCGGTCAGATCGGCGTGGGTCGCGGGGCGGATCCGTGCCGCGGTCACCGCTGCGGGCCCAGCTCGATGGCAAACTCGTTGCTGAGAATCGGCTCGGCATCGTCGTCCAGGAGCACCGCAGCGCTGACGCGGTAGGTGCCGGGGACGAGGCCGTACGGAACGCCAAGCGTCGCCTCGGTCTTCTCACCGGCCGCGAGTTGATCGAAGGCGGGCGTGCAGATGGACATTTCCTCGAACCGCTCCCAGATCGGGCCGACTCGCCGCTCCCAGAAGCGCTGGCAGAAGTTGTAGCCGACCGGGCTGGCCGACCCGTTGGTCAGCTCGACGGTGATCGTCCCACCCGGCTCGAAACGCGAGCCTTTCGTGGCGAACTGAAGTCCTTCGTCGATCGGGTCGGTGGTGCCGCAGGCAGCGAGGAGCGCGAATGCGGCGAGAAGGATTCGGGTGCGCATCGGGGTCGGCGGTTCGGGTGACTGGATGCCTGTCAGGTATAAGCGAGGAGACGCCCTGTGGTTGCCGGCCTGCACGTCAGCCCGCCGCGTCGGCCGCACGCCGGCCGGACTCGATCGCGCCTTCCATCGTGGCATTGAGTCCGTGTCCGGCCGTCGCCTCCCCGGCAAGGTAGATCGTATCCTCGACCGGGCGCGCCAGGGCGGCGTGCGCTCGGGTGCCTCCGACCGCCACATAGGAGTACGCGCCGCGCGTGAGCCGGTCCCGGTTCCAGTCGTGGAACCACGTCTGCTCGACCTGCGCCGCGATCTCGGCCGCCGGAATTCCAATCGTTCCGGCGAGGGACCGCACGGCGATGTCGACGAGCTCGTCCGGCCCCGCGGCCGCAAGCCTCGACGCGGCCGGCCCCCCGGCCCACGCCGTGAGCCGGGCTTCAGCCGGGTCGGGCGGAGTCCACCAGGTGGGAAACGGCTGGCCGAATCCATGGAAGAAGAGGGCGTGCCGGAGCGGTTCGGCGGATCGCCAGAAGGGTTCCCGGAACGACATGCCCAGCTTGACGACGGCACCCATCTCGAGCCGCGCTGCGGCCGCTCGAGCGTCGGCGAGCGGGGGATCGAAGCGCAGCGCGGTGGAGTCGTCACCGTCGGCCTTGAGGATCGAGAGGGGAACGGTCACGATCGCCGCTTCGCCCTCCCAGGTCCCGCCGTCCCACTCCGCCGCGACGTGTCCCTTTCGCCAACGCACCGTCCGAACCTCGGTCCCGACATGGATTGCAGCCCCGTCGAGCGAGGCGGCGAGTGCCTCCACGAGGCGACCGGTCCCTTCGGGCAGCCGGAGGGTCGAGGCATCGGCGGGCTGCGTGGCTTCGACCTCGTCGAGCCACCGGACGCTGAGGCGGGCGGGGTCGGCGGCATGAAATCCCTCGACGTAGGAGAGGAGGAGGGTGCGCGCCTCCGTGAGCTCGGCGGCGCCGCAGCACCGCGCCAGTGCCGCCGACAGCGCGCGGTCAGCGCCGCCGGCCGACCGCATCCGCGCAAGGAGATCGGCCGTAAGGTCCGGGAGCCCGTCCATCTCCTGCCACCCGCTTCCGATCCGCCGGAGCCACCGGCCATGCGCGGCTACGACCTGAATCCCGTGCTCGCGACCGAGCTCCCGCACCACGCCGTCATCGGCGACCCACTCGGCGCCGAGCTCGACGGGGGATGTGCCGGGGCGTTCGACGCTCCAGGCCCTGCCGCCGAGGCGTGGCCTCGCCTCGACCAGCGTGACCCCATGCCCGCGCTCCAGGAGGCGAGCGGCGGCGGCCAGGCCGGCGAGGCCGCCGCCGATGACGAGGATGTCAGGCATCGACGGTCCCGGAGATGTCGGGTCTCATGGTCGTTCTGCGCCTTCGATGCGGGGGCCGTCCCTGGCCCTCTTTCCAAATCCCGGCCATGCCGTAAGTTGGCATCGCTTCCCCTGTTCGCCAGTCCGTTGCCATCTGGAGGTACGCAATGTCCGACCCGATGCTCACTCCCCGGAGGGGATTTCTCGGTCGTCTCGCCGCCGGCGCAGCCGCGCTCGGAATCGGCAGTGCCATCCCGGCTCCGCTTGCTGCTGCTTCGAATCCGCCGAGCCGTTCCAACGATCCTCAGCTCGAGGCCTGGTTCGGCAAGCTCAAGGGGAAGCACCGGATGGTCTTCGACTCCCCGGCGGCCGGCGAAGGCATGGTCGCGATCTGGCCGCGC
>JBLNHD010000094.1:0-3181 GCA_050268825.1 Gemmatimonadota bacterium | reverse complement strand
GAGCTCGACGCGCTCGGCATAGCCGCCGGGCGAGCCGAGCCCGGCGGCGTCGAGTTCACGGCGGATCTCGAAGCCCTGATCGCCGCCAATCTGCAGCTCCGGACTGCCTCTCGCGTGCTGGTGCGGCTCGGCAGCTTTCGCGCGCGCACGTTTCCCGAGCTCGAGCGCCACGCCGGCCGCCTCCCCTGGCGCGAGTACCTCGCGGAGGGTGCGGCGGTCGCGTTCGCGATCACCAGCCGCAAGTCGAAGCTCTACCATCAGGGCGCAATTGCCGAGCGGCTGCTGCGAATCGCCGGCGGCGGAAGCGCTCGGCCGGCCGCGGACGACGGGGCGGCACAGCTCTTCGTCGTGCGGGTGGTGCGCGACGAGTTCACGATCAGCGCCGACAGTTCGGGTGCCCTGCTGCACCGCCGCGGCTATCGCCTCGCGACCGGCAAGGCGCCGCTCCGGGAAAACCTCGCGGCGGCGATGCTGCTCGCGCTCGGGTGGGACGGGTCGGTGCCGCTGATCGACCCCTTCTGCGGATCGGGGACGATCCCGATCGAGGCCGCGCTCATCGCGCGGCGGATCCCGCCGGGCCACGCGCGCTCCTTCGCGCTCGAGCGCTGGCCGGGCGTCGGCCCGGAGGCGGTGGAGCGCGTTCGCGCAGCGGCGCAGGCGGGCGTGCTCCCGCATGCGGCCGTGCCCGTGTTCGGGTTCGATCGCGATGCCGGTGCCATCCAAGCGGCCGCGGACAACGCGCGACGGGCCGGAATCGCCGACGAGATCACCTTCCGGCGCCAGGCGCTCTCCGCGCTCGACACTCCGGCGGCGGCCGGGCTGCTGCTGACCAACCCGCCGTACGGCGTGCGCGTCGGCGATCGGCGGCCGCTGCGCGATCTCTACGCGCAGCTCGGCAACATCTGCCGGGAGCGCCTCCCGGGATGGGAGGTCGGGCTGCTCTCGGCGCACGCCGAGCTCATCGCGCACACCCGGCTATCCGTCCGCACGGTCTTCGACACTTCCAATGGGGGGTTACCGGTGCGTCTCGTCGCGGGGACCGCATGAGGCGGGGCGGGACGAGGCCGTAGGTGGCGCCGCCACCGGGTTTCGCAGGTGCGCCCGTCGGCATGGCGGGCATCAGCGTGGAATCGACGAGCGTCTCCCGCAGAGCACGGCGGCCCAACGGGCCAGGTCATGCGCCAAGGTCGCGTATCCGCCACCCGCCTGGGGATCGATGGCCAACCGGGCTCAGCGCGACCAGTCCCGCCGGATGCGCTCGAGGCGCTCCTCCAGCTCCCGAATCCGATCTGCGATCACGGCGTCGGTGCTCAGCTGTCTCGGCTGGCTGGGGGACCGGGCCGCGTCGAGCCGGGCCATCGCCGTGGCGACCTCGGCCGGGGTGCTTTCCGCGTGCCCGGCGGTCTTGCCGTGTCGCGTGAGCGATCCCGTCCGCCGGATCCGCCGCAGGTACTCCCGCAGCCGGGTTCCGGGGCGCTGCCACGAGTTGTCGCGGATCGGGGGGATCACGACCGGCTCGTAGGGAAGCTCGATCGAGGCGCACCAGTCCTCCCACTTGAACTCGTTGATGTGATCGTTGAGCCGCAGTGCGACCCACGGCACGCGAAACGCATCCGCCACGATCGCCGCGTGCATCGCCTCGGCGAGGACCACTTCGGCGCGGGCGATCTCGTGGAGCAGCCTGTCGGTCGGCATCGCCGGATCGAGAAACCGGATGCCAAGGCGCCGGCAGAGCGGGGCCCAGTCGAAGAGGGGAATGCTCTGGTGGTGCGGCATGAAGGCGACGCCGCTCCGCCGGGGGCGCCTCGGGTACGCGTTGGCGACCAGAGCGGCGCTGTCGGTCACAGACGCCGAAGGGGGGAGTCCGAGCCGTGCGGCCGACAGCGGGCCCCGGACGGCGTAGAATCGCCAGCGCTCATCGATGACGGGCAGGTCGCCATAGCCCACCCCGGATCCGAAGACGAGCTTGATCGGCTCGGCAGGGATGGCGTGGTTCAGGATGGTCCCGATCACCACCAGCAGCACGTCGTCGCGGTCGTCCAGAAACCCGGGGAGGAGCCGATTCCAGAGCCAGGGGTTGAGGTCGTCGCCGAAGTTGCCACGTGCGTCCCTGTAGTACATCAGCTTCATTCGGCGTTCCTGCCTGGGGGTCACCTATCGGCGTCACTGGAACTTAGCGGACTCGGGCATCCCGCGTTTCGCGGCCGCCGGGCTCGTGTGGGAGCGGGGCCGGGCGGACTCCCCGGGCGCGCCAGCACCGCGGTGTCAAATTTCTTGTTAGGGAAAGTCCTAGCAGACAGAATCTCTGCCGAGTGTTATCGTGACCGGTGGCGCAGCGTTCCGCGATCCATCGGGGAGAGACCGTGTCCCACGCGATCCAGCGCGATCTCCGCACCCTCATTCACCAGGGGGCTACGACATCGCGCGCCGATTACACCCGCTCGGAGATCGAGCTCTACGCGAAGAGCCTGATCGTGGCCTTCACGGGCACGTGGGAATACAGCCGGCTGACCACACGGACCCACCTCTACCACGACGTCCGCTGGGACCAGGCGGGCATCGAGCAGTACCGGCAGGCCCTCGAGGAGCTCTTCGGCATTACCCTGGCCCCGATCCCCTTCCTCTGCGCCCGGACCGTCGCCGATGTCTGCGACCAGGTCCTGCGGCGCCTCCTGCGCGAGGGCCGCGCGTATGGCGGCCCTCCCGCCGCCTGATCGCACTTTCTCGGCTCCCCCCGGAGGGCTATCCTCCGGCAGATTCCATCCACATTCGCAAGGACGGTTCGCATGGCAGGTGCCGGGCGGCACGAGATCTCGCGCGCAAAGGCGCGGGAGTTCATTCAGGGGTGGCGAAAGGGGCGGGAGGGTGGAATCCGGGGCGGGTACATGGATCGCGAGGTGATCGACAAGATCCTCGCGCAGCCGGGCTGCAAGGGAATCCGTTATTACAATGCGGCACACCCGCTCGGGTACGATACCATCGTGCTGGTCGGCGTCGACGCGGACGGCCGGGATCTCTGGGACGGCACGATCGCCGAGGAATCTGAGCCCTGCCCGCCCGCCTGTTCACCGGAGGAAGCCTGAGTTTCCTCAACTGGGCCGGAAAGGCTGCGGGCGCCAGTTTCGCCATTCCAGTCCTTGCCGGCCTGGTCATGCGGGTGAAGTCAGCGCCGCTCAGGATC
>JBLNHD010000093.1:0-18358 GCA_050268825.1 Gemmatimonadota bacterium | reverse complement strand
CGCTTGCGTGCCTTTGCGGCGGGCTTCCGTGCCGGCTTGACGGGCCGGGCGCTCTTGACCGGCTTGCGCTGGGGCTTGGCCTTGGGCTTCGACGCCGCCTTCGGCTTGGGCCGCGACTTGGGACGGGGCGGGTGCGCGGCCCGGTCAGCGGCGCGATCGGCCGCGCGGTCGAGGCGCTTCTGCTGCGCCGCCTGGACCTCGGCGATGACGCGCTCGGCCTCGTCGTGGCTCAGGAGGCTGCGGCGCACCGCGTAGCGGAGCAGCTCCTCGGTGTCCGCCACCCGGTACTCCTCGAGGCGCGCGGCCGCGCGCGACAGGTGCACCATGGCATCCGCCACCGGGCTGCGCAGCACCTGCGCAATCCCGGGGAGCGTTTCCATGAGCGACGAAATCTGCGAGCTGCCGAGTTCCAACGGTCCCTCCCGGTTTCCGTGCGGGCACGGATCAAGGCGGGAACGTATTGTCCTGCATGGAGGACGTCAAGCGCAACAGGGTAGTAGCCTAAGCTACTACCCTGTTGAAATCACCGTCCAGCGAGCCCCGGCTCACTCGATCACGAGGTAGCCGACTTCATCGTACGCCCGGTGCGGAAGGCAGAAGAAGCGGTACCGCCCGGCCGGCATGTTCGCCGGAATGACGATGCGGTACTCGGCCCCGCGCGCCAGCAGGGGGCTCCGCAGATCCCCGACTCGCCCGGGCATGGCAGCGTTGAGTGCCGCCCTGGCAGCCGCAGGCATGCCGGACTCGAACGACACCCCGTGATTCCCGCCCCCGGCCACGCGGAAGACGAGCACATCGCCGGCCTTGGCGTTGATCGTGGCCGGGGCAAAGCTGTACTCCTCCTGCTCCGCGCTCCCGTCCATCTGGATCACGTGGGTCCGCTGCGCCTGGGCGCTTCCGGCGCCCCCCGCGACCAGCAGTGCGACGAACGTCAAACCCCTGGAAATACGCATCATATCACTCCTCGATCGTGTTCCCCGTTCTATCTGCCCATCCCCGGAGAACGATACATTGATAACGTGCGGGGGGCTCTGAGCCCACCTCCGCGAGGGGGTGCCAATGGGACGTCGGGGAATCAAGGAATACCGAGCGCCCGAGGCCCTGATCCTGATTGCAGCTGATCGGGACAGGCGGCCCCTCGTCTGTCCGTCCTGCAACTCCCCTGATATCCAGCGCGTCCCCGACCGGTGTCCCGACGAGCCCGCCTGCCGCGTCACGCTGACCTGCGCGGTGTGCGGCCGAAGCGCCGCCTACATCCATCGCCCGGCCGGCGCCCTCCGGGCACCCGAGGAACCGAGCCCCCCGCGGGTATAGCAAGCATCGCACCAGCTTGACCTGAGCCCCGGGTACGGGCATCCTCCACGCCCGATGCCCTCCGCGACCCGCGTCTTCCTCACTGTCTTCTTCGATCTCATCGGGTTCGGCATCGTCCTGCCGCTCCTTCCGAGCTACGGCGCGCGGTTCACGTCGAGCGCAGCCCTGATCGGGGCGCTCGTGGCCACCGACTCGCTCCTCACGTTCCTCCTCGCCCCCCGCTGGGGGCGGCTGAGCGACCGGATCGGCCGCCGGCCGGTGCTTCTGATCGGCCTGGCAGGGAGCGTCGTATCCTACCTCGTTTTCGGCCTCGCGGGCAGCTTCGCGATGCTGCTCGTCTCCCGGATCGTCTCGGGGGCTACCGGTGCCACGGTGCATGTCGCCCAGGCGTACCTCGCCGACATCACCCCGCCGGAACGCCGCTCGCACGCGATGGGACTGATCGGGGCCGCCTTCGGACTCGGCTTCACGATCGGGCCGGCGATCGGCGGGAGCGCGAGCCTCTACGGGGAGGCGCTGCCGGGCCTGATCGCCGCGGGGATCGCCACGGCCAATTTCCTCCTGGCTCTGGCCACCCTGCCGGAGACGGAAGTCCGGCGGCGTCCGGACTACCGCCCGATCTCGCGCGCGTGGATCCGCTTCCGGTCGCCCTTTGCCGTGATGTTCGCCTCGACGCTGGCGTTCACGGCCATCTACGTCTCCTTCCCGCTCTATTCCCAGGACGTGCTTGGCTACGGACGGAGCGCGGTCTCCAGCTTCTTCGTCGTGATCGGGCTCATCACCATCGTGGTCCAGGGCCGCCTCGTCGGCCGGCTCGCGCCCCGGTTCGGCGAGCGGCAGCTCGTCATTGCGGGCAGCGCGCTCATGGCGGCCGGGTTCGCCCTCTTTCCGCTCATCTCGGGGTCCACCGGGGGGCTCATCGGCGCCATCTCGCTGCTGACGACGGGCTTCTGCCTGGTGGGGCCAAGTCTCGCGGGGCTCGTTTCGCGGCACACGGCACGGGATGAACAGGGAGGGGCGCTGGGCATGCTGCAGAGCGCGGGAGCGGTGGCGCGCATCGTCGGGCCACCGGCAGCGGGGTTTCTCAGCCAGGTAGCGGGGGCGGCGGCTCCGTTCTATGCGGCGGCAGGGGCCGCGGTCATCGCCGCGGCGGCAGGGTCAATGCAATCCACTGAAGAACCGGTGCCAGCGGATCTCGCCTAGGCACTGGCGGAAGCTCTCCGCATCACAGCTGAAGTAGATGAACATAGGCGTGCCCCGCACGCTCGCACGCGAGAGGAATCCCCAGTACCGGCTGTCGTAGGAATTCTCCCGGTTGTCTCCCATCACGAAGAGCGAATCGGCAGGCACGACGATCGGCCCCCAGTCCTGGAGGTCGGGGAGGTAGGTGCGCGGATCCCGGCCGACGAGGTAGGGCAGCTGCCATTCGCGCATCTGCTCGCGGAAGGGCCCGGCCGATCGCGTCGTATCGATGTGCACCGCATACGGCTCATCGACTTTCCGCCCATTGCGATAGAGGTGTCCCGCCCGCATCTCGAGCGTATCCCCCGGCATCCCGACGAGGCGCTTCACCACCTTGTTGTCGTCCTCCTTCGAGTCGAAGACGACGATCTCGCCGAGTGCCGGCTCCCGTATGGCGGGAAGGCGCGCGCCGATGAAGGGCACTTCGGCGCCGTAGAGCGCCTTGTTGACGAAGAGCCAGTCGCCCACGAGGAGCGTGCGCTCCATGCTGCCCGAGGGGATGTGGAATCCCTCCATCACGAAGGTGCGGAGCAGCAGGAAGATCAGCACCGTGGCGCCGACGGACTTGGTCCAGTCCCAGAGCACCGCGAGCGGGCGGGGGACGCGCAGGCGCATCAGCGGGGGCGGTGGAAGAACCGGTTCCAGCGGATGTCGGTCAGCCAGGGCATCGAGCGCCAGCTCTCGCCGTTGTAGCTGTAGTAGATGAACATCGGCGTGCCCTGCACGTGGTCCCTGGGGAGGAACCCCCACGTGCGGCTGTCGTGCGATTCTTCCCGGTTGTCTCCCATCATGAAATAGGAGTCCGGCGGCACGACGATGGGCCCCCAGTCCTGCAGGTCGGGGGCATAGCTCGCGGGGTCCGCGCCCACATAGTGCTGCAGCTGCCACGCACGCATGCGGGCCCGCGTCGAGGGGGCCTCGCTCTTCGACAGGTCGGTGTGCACGACGTACGGCTCGTGCACCGCCCGTCCGTTGAGGTAGAGCGTGCCGCCGCGCATGGCGAGCGTATCCCCGGCAACGCCGACGGCGCGCTTCACGACGTCGAGGTCCTCCTCCACCGAGTTGAACACCAGGATCTCGTTGCGCCGCGGCTCGCGGAAGGCGGGAAGATGCGCGTCCGTGAAGGGTACGGCCGCGCCGTAAATGGCCTTGTTGACGAAGAGGAAGTCCCCGACCAGCAGGGTGTTCTCCATGCTGGACGAGGGGATGCGGAAGGCTTCCAGCAGGAAGGTCTTGAGGATGAGCCAGGCCACCACCGCGAAGGCGATGGACCTGGCCCACTCCCGAAGTGCGGACTCCTCCCTTGCCGGCGGCGCGGGGGGCGGCGCCGGCGGCTTCGCGGTGCCCGCGGCGCCGGGAGCAGGGGGGATGGTCCGTACCGGTTCGGTCATTCGACCCAGTCAGCGATGAAGATGTTCGTCTCGCCCTCGACGCGGGCGTTCCGGTTCGATGCAAAGACGAGCTGCCGCCCGTCGGGGCTGAACATCGGGAATCCGTCGAAATCGGGCGACGCCGTCACCCGCTCGAGCCCCGACCCATCCACCCCGACGATATACAGGTCGAAATTCCTGCCTCGCGGGTTCTCGTGGTTGGAGGCAAAGATGATCCGCTCGCCGTCCGGATGGAAGAACGGAGCAAAATTCGCTCCGCCGAGCCGGGTCACCTGGCGGGCGTTGGACCCGTCGGCATCGGCAACCCAGATCTCGAGGCGGCTGGGGCGCACGAGCCGCTGCGCCAGGAGCCGCCGGTAGTCCGCCGTATCGGCGGCCGTCTCGGGATACTGCGCGCGCCAGACGATACGCCGTCCATCCGGTGAAAAGAACGCGCCGCCGTCATACCCCACCCGGTTCGTGACCCGACGGACGTCGGAACCATCGGGATTCATCGTGTACAGCTCGACGTCGCCGTCCCGGGTGCTGGTGAAGATGACCCGGCGCCCATCCGGGGATACGGTGGCCTCGGCGTTGTACTCCCCGTTGCTGGTGAGCCGGGTCGGCTCGCCCCCGGTGACCGGCTGGGAGTAGATCTCGAAGTGGCCGAGGGGCCAGACGTAGCCCTGCGAGTGATCGGGAGGTGCCGGGCATTCCGGCGAGTGCTCGTGCGTCGAGCTGTAGAGGATGCGGCGATCGTCGTCGTAGAAGTAGCCGCAGGTGGTGCGGCCCTTCCCGTTCGACACCCGTCTCAGGCCACTGCCATCGGTGTTGACCACGAACTGCTGGTCGCAGGCGTTCTGGCCATCGACCTGGCGCTGGAAGATGAGCTTGCGGCCATCGCGCGAGAAATAGGCTTCCGCGTTGTTGCCCTCGAAGGTGAGCTGGCGGGGATTGCGAAGGCGGCGCTCGCCGGGGAAGAGGAGCGAATCCGCTCCCGGCGCCGCAGAGAGCCCGGTGTCGGGCTGGGAGCGTGCGCAGGCAGCCAGCAGGGCTGCGCCTGCCAAGACGATGGTTCGAATGGGTTTACCTCGCATGTTCGGAAAAGTGCCGCGGGAGTTCGTACCGGTGAACGGAATTGCGCGGTGAGTGTATCGCAGGAACGTCGTCGGGGGAATTCCGTAGAAGTACCGACACCGTCAGAGGGCGTCGAGCGCGGCCAGGACCTGCGCCGCATGCCCCTTCGGCCTGACCCTCTGAAAGACGCGGGCAATCACCCCGTCCGGCGAGATGACGAACGTCGTCCGACGGATGCCCTGATACCGGTAGCCGAACAGCGACTTCTCTCCCCAGACGCCATAGGCCGCGGCCACCGCATGG
The DNA here is from genome assembly GCA_050268825.1 of Gemmatimonadota bacterium. Classification (GTDB taxonomy): domain Bacteria; phylum Gemmatimonadota; class Gemmatimonadetes; order Gemmatimonadales; family GWC2-71-9; genus CAMLLJ01. Next base: position 13,052 of record JBLNHD010000093.1, on the reverse strand, counting down.
TCCTCGTCCGCGAGGAGCGGAAAGGGGAGGCGGTACTTCCGCCGGAACTTCGCGTGGGACCCGAGCCCGTCGGGGGAGACGCCCAGAACCACGGCGCCACGGCGCTGGACTTCGCGCCAGTGGTCGCGGAAGTCGCACGCCTGCGTCGTGCATCCGGGCGTGTCGTCCTTCGGATAGAAATAGAGGACCACCGGTTGCCCCCGCAGCGCGGTGAGCGCGATCGTGCCGCCCTGGTCGGAGGCCAGGGCGAATGGGGGAGCCGGCGAGCCGACGTCCGGCAGCGTGGCGGCCGGGCCGGGCGCGCTGCGCCCTGCGTCATCTCGACGGCGCGGCACCGCCTCCACCGCCCAGCGGCGCCCGAAGCCGGAGAATGGGATAGACCGCGCCGGCCGCGAGCCGTTCGTCGAGGAAGTTCCACGCGACGACTCCGTCCTCGCTCGCCGGCTCCAGCAGGTAGGCGGCGAGGATGCCGAGCGGCTGCGAGGTCGTCACGTACCACCAGGTGCCTGAGGCCGAATCGGGGCCCGGGCCCCAGGCACCCTCCACCTGAGCGATCTGATGCTTCTCGAACGCCCGCTCCGCTTTCGAGAACGACGCGATGGCGAACGCTTCGGCGCGCGCGCTCCACCCGGACGGCAGCCGCGTCACTACGACGCCCTGCCGCCGGAGGAGGGCAACGACCGTCTGGAGGGTGTCGGGAACGAGGTACGCCGCTGGAAGCGCCTCGCTCCGACGAGCTGAAAAGCGGTCCCAGACCGGCATGCGGATCGTGCGGAACTCCCCGGTGCGCCGCCGCCGGGCAAATCCATGCGAGCCATCGTTGTCCCCGAGCGTGATTTCCGCGATCACCCGCTCTCGCCGCGGCTCGGCGAGCTGCTGGCGCACCGCGACGGAGTCGGGCCGGGGGACGTTCGCGAGGATCGGCAGGATCTCCTCGCGCCGCTCCGCCAGAAGACTCAGCACCTCGCGCACGAAATCGTAGGTGACACGGACACGGCGCTGGAACGGATCGTTGCTGTAGGCCTCGCTCAGGATTGCCATGCGGCCGCGGAGGGCATGCCAGTTCGTGCCGTAGCGCCCGCGGCCGTCGTAGGTCTCCCAACCCTGCGCGAGCGAGTCCGGCTCCTGATTGCGGAAGTTGCCATAGGGAAAGGTCTCGACCTGATGGCGCTGACGCATCCGCTTCCGGACCTCGGGGAGGAAATCATCCTGCACGTAGTCGTTGATCGGCGTGCGGTTGGGATTCAGGCCGGGAGACCAGGTGAGCGCGTAGCCGTGATAGCTGCCGTTCGTCGTGTGCAGATCGATGAAGAGATGCGGATTCCAGCGGTCGATCAGCTCGGCGGCCGCGCGCGTTTCCGGGGCCTCCAGCTTCGTGTAATCCCGATTGAGGTCGAGCCCCTGTCCGTTCGCGCGCCGGCCGACGACGGCAGGCCCGTTCTGGCCCGGCCGATTGATGTCGCCCGGCGCCCAGGCTTCATTGCCGTCCGCGTTGTAGATCGGCACCACGAGGAGGATCAGGCTGTCGAGGAGCGGCCGGAGCTGCCCCAGGGTCAGGTCGCGCAGGAGCATCTGCGCGGCCTCCTTCCCCTCCACCTCACCGGCGTGAATGTTGGCCTGGATCCAGACGATCGGCTTGCCGGTGGCGGCCGCCTCTTCCGCGCTCGACACCAGCGGCCGGGAGGCGAGCACGACCGGGAGCGCCCGGCCCTCGGGACTCTTGCCGAGCACCCAGCGCTTGATTCCAGCGCCGCGTGCCTCGAGCGAGTCGATGAAGGCGAGCACATCCGCGTGGCTCGAGGTCTCGGTATAGGCGGAGCGCTCCGCCCGCGTGGTCTGTGCGCCGAGCGGCGAGGCGAGCGCTGCGATGAGTGCCAGTGGGAGGAGTCGCATGCCGTAAGCTAATTCGCTGCCGCGGCTCACGGTGCGATGATCCGGGTGCCGATCACGTCGGGAAACCGGTCCTCGACGGTGAAGGTCGTCTCCGGCACCAGCACCCGGCGGCTCGGCGCATCGAGTCGGAGGTCGGGGGCGCGCGCATGCGCCTTCCACGCCGCGGCCGGCTCGGGGGCCAGCGCGGCGGCCGCAGGATCATCTCCGGCCAGCTCGAGAAGGTGCCGGAGACGGCGGGTCTCAGGCACCGCCGCTTCCAGCGCGCGAACGAGGGCATACCCGAGTACGTGGTGTTCGTCCCTGCTGGCCGCAGCGAGGCGGGTGCGCTTCTCCGCCTCGGCAACCCCGAGGAGGGGGAAGCGATCGAGGAGGGGTGCGAGGAGAAGCTCGGTATTCCGCTCCGCCACGCCCTCCGCGATGAAGGGGTGGATGGCGGGTAGCACCAGCACGGGGGCCGCCGTGCCGGCGAGGGCGAGCCGCCGGCGCCGTTCCTCCAGCAGGTGCTCCCATTCGTGCACCACCGCACCGAGTGCCAGGAGCGGCACGTAGCCGGGATCCACCAGGATGGCGTCGCGCGGCTCGAGGAACCCATTGGCGCTGTGCGCCGATTGCTCGCGCACGCTGGTGATCCGAAGCGTCTCTGCCGGCGCCTCGAGCACGGCGCCGGATCCGAAGCTCGTCTCGAGGAGCCGGAGCGCTTCGAGGAGTCCGGCGCCCGTATGCCGCTCCATCCACTGCCGCGCCGAAAGGTTTTCCTCCCGCACGAGCCGTGGAAAGAGCCGACCGGGAACACCGTAACGCGGCACCGCCTGCGGATACCGGAAGAGGCGCGAGCCGATTTCCGGCACCACCACCGAATCGACGCGCCCGGCCCAGGCACGCTGCATCCGGTCCGCGATCGATTCGGGACCGGCACTGCCCGCAATCCACCGCTCAGCGAGCAGGAACCTGAGCGCGGCGCCGTGCCACTCCTCGGCGGCTTCGTATGCACCGAGGAGCGAAGCGACCGTGTTCGCGGACGCGGGCGCCGATCGGCGCATTGCATCCAGGAGGAGCGTGTAGGCGGAGCTGTCGGTCGCGCGGAGCGCGTGGAGGCGATAGAGCGCGATCGGGATCGCTTCGACGGAGGGGACATCGGCCGGCTGCCAGCCGATGGCCGCGAGGCCGGCGCCTGCCGCTGCGATATCGAGCCCCGGCGACCCGGCGCGCGCGAGCGCCAGGGCCGCATCGTGCAGGTCCACGAGCCACTCGCCGCGGGGGCGGAAGAGCCGGTCGAAGCGCGTGCGCACCGCCCCGTCCGGGACCTGCGCCTGCATCGCGGCCAGCGTGCGGGCCACCGCCGCGCGGGTTTCCTGGCGCAGCGCAGTTCCCATGGCACGGGAGGGGGAGGTCTGCTCGAGCGCACGCCCCGAGAGCGGGGTGAGCCCGCTTGCCCGCGCGAGTGCCGCATAGGCCGAGTCGGTTCCCCACTGGCGCGCGCGCGCCGCGGCCACCCAGCGGCCGGGCACGCGCAGCTCGCTGGAGCGCCGCCCGGCAATGACCTGGCGCAGCGTGAACCGGGGGAGCACCGGGTAGTACTCGGTTTCCGCCTGCATGCGCGTGGCCGCCCACGGCTGCCCGCCGCCGGAGTCGGACGTGGCGATGCCGCGGAGCACATCCCCGTCGATCGTGCCCCGGAACTCGGTGAGCCCCGGCACGCGACCGGCGAAGCGCACCTGCCCGCCGCCCGACTCCCCTGCGATCGCCGCCGGGCGCTCCTGGTGCTCGAGCCAGAGCGTGCCCGCGAGCGAGCCCCCGCGGGCCTCGAGTCGCAGCTCGCCTCGCAAGGTGCCGCTCACGCCACCGCGAAGCATGATCGCCCAGCGGCCGGCGACATCCTGCGCGGCAGCTGGGCGAACGAACGCAGTGGCAAGGAGGGCGACGACCGTTGCGGCCGTGATGCCCGCGCGCGCCGGGCGCGGCATCACTACTCCCGCGCCGGCGCCCGCTCCCCCGGCGCGCTGTCGGATGCGGCGGCCGGGGCGGCGGCGGCCGGGGCGGCGGCGGCAGCAGAGTCGCGTCCCGGTGACGGAGCGCTGCCGCCGGCCGGGGACGGTGCGGCGGTATCGCTCAGGACGCCGGGGCGGCGCTCGACCACCTGAGCCATGACCGGCGCGCCTTCCTGCAGACGCTCGAGCCCGCCGACCACCACCTGCTCGCCGACCGCGACGCCCGTGCGAGCTTCCACGAACCCGGGCGTGCGCACGCCGAGATCGACCTGGCGCCTCGTGGCCTTTCCGTCCACGACCACCCAGACGTAGTTGGCGCCCTGCAGCGGAAGCACCGCATCCTCGGGAATGATCGTCGCGTCGGGGCGGACCTCGGTGGCGAGGCGCGCTTCGATGAACATGCCGGACTGCAGCTCGCGCGTGGCGTTCGGGACCACGGCCTTGATGGTGATGGTCCGGCCCGGCATGCGGACCACGGGATCCACGAAATCCACGGTGCCGGTGAACTCGCGCCCCGGGAGCGCCGCCACCCGGAAGGTGACCTGCTGACCGACCTGGAGCGCCGCCGCATACCGTTCGGGCACCGTGAAGCTGGCGCGCTGCGGGTTCACGGTCTGGAGCGAGATGAGGCGGGACTGCGTCGTCACGTAGTCGCCGAGGCTCACGGTGCGCTCGCCGGCCACGCCGGCGAACGGCGCGCGGACCGTGCTGCGCCGCAGCTGCACCTGCAGGAGCTGGAGCGTGGCCTCCGCCGAGCGGCTCGTGGCCTCGGCGCGCTCGAGCTCCGCCTGCGACGACGCGCGCTGCTCGAGCAGTTCACGCGTGCGGCCCAGGTTCTGGCGCGCGAGGTCCCGCTCCGCTTCGGCGCGAGCCACCTGGGCCCGCAGCTCGGAGGGGTCGATCTGGAAGAGCGGGGCGCCCTGGCGGACCATCGCGCCTTCGCGCACGTAGATATGCGTGATCCGCCCGTCGAGCTCGGGACGCAGTTCGATCGACTGCGTCGGCTCGATCTGCCCGGTGGCGGCGATGGCATCGACCACCGTGTCGCTCTGCGCGATGGCGACCTCCACCGGAATACCGGGCGGCGGGCCGCCTGCGGGACCGCCGGCACCCTTCGACTCGGCATCGTTGCACGCGACGAGGGCCGCCGCGAGGAAGAGAAGTGTGGAGGTCGGTCTCACTCTGGGGTCCCGGTGAAGAGTCGGCGGCCGAGGATCGCCTCGAGCCCGGCGAGGGCGAGGCGCGTGCCGTAGCGGGCCTGGACCAGCTCGGCCTCGGCCTGGGTCAAACGGACCTGCGCGTCGAGGAGGTCGAGGATCGTGGTGGCGCCGGCGCGGTACCGGCTCTCCTGGACGCGGTAGTTCTCGCGGGCCACGATCACGGCAACGGCCGAGAGATCGACGGTGGCGCGCGCCGTCGCGTACGCCTCGTAGGCCTCGGTCACGTCGGCGCGAGCGCCCCGCTCGAGATCGGCGCGAATGGCGCGCGCCACGTCACGGGCGGAGCGCGCCTGTGTCACCGCGATTTCGCGCTGGCCGCCGTTCCACGGCGTCCACGAGAGGCCGATCGTCGCCGACGACACCTTCCGCGCGCTCGGGAAGAACTCCGAATCGAAGCGCTGATGCGACGCGCTCAGGTTCAGCGAGGGGAAGTAGTCGCTCCGGCGGCTGCGCAATGCGGCATTGGCAGCCCGCTCGGCGGCGCGTGCGGCGCGGTAGTCGGGCCCCTGCTCGAGCGCCGCGGCCAGCGCGGCATCGAGCGAGATGGGGAGCGCCGGCATCTGCGCGGTGTCGAGCGGGGCGGCATCGACCGCGCCATCGGCGCCGATCCGGCGCCCGAGCTCGAGCCGCGCCACCCTAAGTGCGGACGACTGGCGCAGCGAGTCGACGCGCGCCTCGGTGAGCTCGAGGACGAGCTGCAGCGAGTCGCTCTGCACCGCGGCGCCCGAGGCCACCCGCGCGCGCGCCACGCCGAGGCCTTCGGCGGCGCGGCGGACCCGGTCCGCCGCAATGCGCGACAGGTCGCGGGCCGCGAGCACGGCGTAATAATCGGACTCCGCGACGAACGCCGCCGCGAAGCGCGCGCGCAGCTCCTCGGCCTGCGCGGTCGCGAGCTCGGCGCCGGTCCGGGAGAGCTCCGCGAGCTTGCGCAGGCTGAAGAGCTCGTAGCGAGCGTCGATCCGCGCGGTGGCCGACGTGCTAACCGGCACGCCCGTTCCGATGTTGAAGAACGGGTCGGAGTACTTGGTGATGTCGGTGCTGAGCGTGATGGACGGCAGCACGAAGGCGATCCGCGCGGCCCGCCGTCCCCACTCGGCGTTGTCCACCTGCCCGAGCGCGAAGACGTAGTTCGGATCGAAGCGCGAGGACCGCTCGATGGCTTCCGCGAGCGTCACGACCGGGAGGGTATCTCCCTGCGCCGCCGCGGGGGCGGCGCCGAGCAGGCCGGCGACGACGATCCCCGCCAGGGGCCGCCGCGTCATTCCGTCGCCTCGGCGGGGCGCATGGGAGGCGTGGCGCGGGTGGCGCGCCGCGCGCGCACCCGCTGTACGAGACCGTCCATGAGCACGTAGGCCACCGGGATGAGGAAGAGGGTCAGGACCGTCGAGAAGAGCACGCCCCCCACGATCGCGTAGCCGAGCGGACGCCGGCTCTGCGCCCCGGCACCGAGCCCCAGCATGATCGGAAGGGCACCCGCCACCGTCGCGACCGACGTCATCAGGATCGGGCGGAGGCGGATGCGCCCCGCCTCGATCACGGCGTCGAGCACGTCCGTGCCGCGGGCGCGGAGCTGGTTGGTGTACTCGACGAGCAGGATCGAGTTCTTCGTCACCAGCCCGATGAGCAGGATCATGCCGATCTGGCTGTAGAGGTTGAGGGTCGAGCCCGCGAGCTTGAGCGTGATGAGAGCGCCGGTCACCGCAAGCGGCACCGCCAGGAGCACCGTGAACGGATGCACGAGCGACTCGAACTGGCTCGCGAGCACCATGAACACGACGAGCAGTGCCAGGCCGAAGGCGAAGTAGAGCGCGCTGCCGCTCTCCTCGAGCTCGCGTGATTCGCCGGCGAGCGCGGTGGTGGCGCCGCGCGGCAGCACTTCGCCCGCCACCGCGTTGAGCGAGTCGAGCGCCTCGCCGAGCGTGGTGCCGGGGGCGAGCCCGCCCGTCAGGGTGAACGAGCGCACCCGATTGAAGTGGTTGAGCTGGCGCGGGCCCACGTTCTCGTCGGCCTGGATGAGGGCGGACATCTGGATCAGCTGCCCATCCCGGCCGCGCACGTAGAGCCCCGACATGTCCGACGGGGTGGCGCGGTCCGCCGGCTCGAGCTGCACCATCACGTCGTAGAGCTTGTTGTCGCGCGTGAACGTGCTGACGCGCCGCCCGCCGAGGAGGGTCTGGAAGGTGCCGGCCACGTCGCGGATGGCCACACCCGCGTCCTCCGCGCGGTCGCGATCGAACTGCACGTCGATCTGTGGCTTGTTGACGCGCAGGTCGGTGTCCACGTTGACGAGGCCGGGAATCTGCCGGGCCCGGTTCGTGAAGACGTCCATGGCCTTCGAGAGCGAATCGAAGTTCGGGTGCTGCACGACGAACTGCACCGGATTCCCCCAGCCGAACGCCGGCGGGTTGCTCGCGAAGGCGAAGACGCCCGGAATGCCCATGAACTGCGGCATCACTTCGTTGAGGACGTCCTGCACCGACCGGTCGCGCTCGGACCAGTCGGTGAGCCGGGTGAAGATGATCCCGCGGTTCGGGCCTCCGCCGAAGCCGACGATGCTGAAGTAGCTCTGGATGTCCTCGGTGCGGTCGAGGATGGCCTCGACTTGCCGCTGGTACTGGTCGGTGTACGCCACCGTGGCCCCCTCCGGCGCGATGACGAACGTGGGGAAGAAGCCACGGTCCTCGGGGGGGATGAACTCGCGCTTGAGCGAGCGGAAGAGCACGGCCGCGAGGAGCAGGGTGCACACGGCGCCGGCCACCACGACGGCGCGGTGCGCCAGCGCTTTCCGCAGCAGGCGGCCGTAGCCCGTCGCGATCGAATCGAAGCCGCGCTCCAGCGCCTTGTAGAGGCGGCCGTGGCTGTGCGGCACGCGGAGGATCTTGGCGCACAGCATCGGCGTGAGCGTGAGCGCCACGAAGCCCGAGATGACCACCGATCCCGCCACCGCGATGCCGAACTCGTTGAAGAGGCGGCCGGTGTTGCCCTGCAGGAATGCGAGCGGCGTGAACACGGCGACGAGCGAGATGGTGGTGGCGATGACGGCGAAGGCGATCTCGCGCGTGCCGTTGATGGCCGCCGTCTCCGGGTCCTCGCCAAGCTCCTCCTGGTGGCGGTACGCGTTCTCGAGCACGATGATCGCGTCGTCCACCACGATGCCGATGGCGAGCGTGAGCGCGAGCAGCGTCAGGTTGTTGATCGAGAAGCCGAGGAAGTACATCACCGCGAACGTCGAGATGATCGACGCGGGGATGGCGAACGCCGGGATGATCGTGGCGCGGAGGTTCCGGAGGAAGACGAAGATGATGATCACGACCAGGACGGCCGCGATGATCAGGGTTTCCTCGGCTTCGGTGATCGACCGCTTCACGAAGACGGAGCCGTCGAAGGCGCGCTCGATGGTGATGCCCGGCGGGAGCGCCGCCTGGATCGCCGGCAGCTCGGCGATGACGGCGTCGGCCACCTCGATGAGGTTGGCCTTCGACTGGCGTACGATGCCGATGGCCACTGCCTGCGTGCCGTTGAAGCGGAGGGCGCTCCGATCGTCCTCCGGGCCCAGTTCCACCCGACCGATGTCCTTCAGCTTGATCGGCTGGCCCTCGACGTTGGACACCGTGAGCTCGGCGAACTCCACCGGCGTCTTGAGCTCGCCGAGGGTCCGCACGGTGAACTCGCGGCGCTGGCTTTCGATGCGGCCGGCCGGCACCTCGACGTTGCGGCTCCGGATGGCCGCCTCGACGTCCTGGACCGTGAGCCCGCGCGCCGCGAGCTCGGCGGGATCGAGCCAGACGCGCATCGAGTACCGCCGCTCGCCGGCGATGAACGCGCGACCCACGCCCGGAAGGCTCTGGAGCCGGGTCTTGACGGTGCGGTCCGCGATGTCCGAGAGCTGGAGGAGCGAATAATTGTTGCCGGAGAGCGCGAGCCAGAAGAAGGGCTGCGCATCCGCCTCCTGCTTGGCGATGACCGGCTCCTCGATGTCCTGGGGCAGCCGGCCGCGCACGCGCGAGACCTTGTCCCGCACGTCCTGCGCCGCATCGTCCACGTCGCGCTCGAGCGTGAACTCGAGCGTGATGTTGCTGAACTGCTCCGCGCTCGAGCTCGTGAGCGTGCGGAGCCCCGGCACCGTGCTCAGCTCCTCCTCGAGGATGTCCGTGATCGCCGACTCGACGACCTGCGGGTTGGCGCCGGGGAGGAACGTCTGGACGGAAATGATCGGCGGGTCGACGTCGGGATATTCGCGCACGGCCAGCTGGCGATAGCCGATGACGCCGAACAGGACGAGCGCGGCGCTCAGCATGCTCGCGAGGACCGGGCGCTGAATCGAAATGTCGGAGAGCTTCATGGGAGCCTGGGTCTTCCTGGCGGGTCTCGGGAACGGCTGCTGCCGTTCCTACGCGGGGGAGGAATCTACAGTTTCGGGCCGCGAGGGACAGGCTTCGGGCGCAGGACGGAGCCGGGAGATTAGATTCCGGCATGGCCCAGAAGCTCACGTCCCGCCAGCAGTCGCAGCTCGCGTTCCTGCAGACCCTGCCGCCGAAGCTGTCGCGGATCAAGAACATCATCGAGCAGATGAACTCGCTCAAGGCGGACGAGGCCACCGTGCGCGCGCTGAGCCGGATGCTGGACGAGATCAAGGCCGGAGCGCAGGGACTGAGCCTCGGGGGCATCGCGGAAACGGCCGGCCTCATGAGCACCATGAGCCGGCGCGGCGGCGGGCAACAGATGAAAGTGCGGGGATTGCGGGAGCTGCTCGGCAGCCTGCAGACCAACTACGACGGCGCGCTCCGGGCCGCGACGACCGAGGAGCGCTCGTCCGACGCGTGACTCAGGCCGTGCGCCGGCGCGCTTCCCGCCGTGCCACCATCCGGTCGATCACCGGGCCCGCCATGAGCACCACCATCCCGTTGACCAGCCCGCCGATGACGAGGGTCACGAAGGTGAGCGCAAAGAGGATGGCGCTGGCCCCGATGATGGCGAGAAGCATCCCGATGTAGTAGAGCATTCCGATCTCCGGACAGGGCACACTGCGGAACCGGCATTAGCTTATCCTGTCCGTGAACGACCTTCAACCCCTGGAGTCTTCATGCGTACCCTCAGCATTCTGGCCGGCACGCTCGTCGCCGCCGCACCGGTGGCCGCGCAGGCCCCCGCCAAGGAAAAGGCGGCGGCGCCGGCGGCCGCTCATGCCGATCACCATCCCGACCATGCCGTGAAGGGCGGCCTGCCCGAAGGGTGGTCCGCCCGCCTCGATCGTGGCGGCGAGGTCTCCGGCGTCTCGCTGGCCCCGATGGGTGGCGGCCTGCACGTCACGACCGGTCCCCACGGCATCTTCTGGCGTCCCACCGACCGCGTGAATGGCCCCTTCCACGCCGTAGCGACGTTCGCCCGCAGCAAGGCGCCCGCCCATTCCGAGGCCTACGGCCTCTTCTACGGTGGCACCGCCCTCGATGGGGAAGGGCAGAAGTACACCTATTTCCTCGTGCGGGGGGATGGGAAGTTCCTCATCCGCGAGCGCAACGGCGCCGAGACCCGGAACGTTACGAGCGGGTGGACCGAGCACGCCGCCATCCGGCGGGCCGGCGACGACGGGAAGGTCACCGACAAGCTCGAGATCGACGCGTCGAAGGCGGGGACCGTGCGATTCCTGGTCAACGACAAGGTGGTGCACGAGATGGCCGCCGCGGCGAACGCGATCAACGGCCTCGTGGGACTGCGGGTGAATCACAACCTCGACCTGCACGTGGACGGGTTTGCCGTGCACAAGGTGGTCGAGGGGCAGCCGGCCAACGCCGGATCCCGCAACTGACCTAGCGTTCCCCGGCTCTCCGCACGCTCAACGCCCGGTCCGCGGCTTCGCGGACCGGGCGGTCTGCTTCGCGGACGATCCGGTCGAGGCCGCGACGTGCCAGCGGGGTGTTCGCGGCCGCGAGGCCGGCCACCGCGTCGAGGCGCACTTCGAGCGCCGCCGCATCGCGATTGAGGAGGGTGCGGCGCTCGACGGCGATCCGCACGAGCTCGTCCGTGGCCTGGGGCGTGCCGAGGCGCGCCGCGGCAGTGGCAAGGGCCCGGCGCACGGTGCTGTCCTTTTCCCCGTTGAACGCCGTCATCACCGTCGGCGCGAACATCGCCTGGCCGGAGAGGCCGATCGCCGCCGCGGCGTCGATGCGCGTTACGTGGGACGGATGCGAGAGTGCGCTCGTGAGCGCGGCTCGCGCCGCCGGATCGCGGAAGCGGGCGAGCGCCCGCGCGGCCTCGCCCCGGACGCCCTCGTCAGGATGGCCGAGGGCGCCGGTGAGCGGCTCGATGGCGCGCGCGTCCCCGAGGCGCCCGAGCAGCGTGGCGCCGTGGCGCACCTGGTGCGGCGCGGAGCGGGTGAGGAGCGGGAGGAGGAGCGGGAACGCCTCGGGCGTCTTCGCGAGCGCGTCATGGAGGAAGCGCCGCGCCGCGAGCGACTCGCTCTCGGCGATGCCGTCCACCATCACCTCGTGGCCTTCCGGCCCGATGCGAGACAGCAGCTCGCCGGTGCGCTGCTGGTCTTCCGGGTGCCGGAGGGCATGCTCGAGGAGGTGCTGGAGTGTGGCGCGCTGCAGTGCCCGCCGCGCCACGATGATGCGCACCCGCCGCGCCGAGGGAGACGATTCCGCATACGCCAGGAGCGCCTCGCCGGCCGAGAGCACTTCGGGCCAGCTCCGCCGGTCCGCGGCATCGCGTGCCTCGTCGGCGAGGCGATCGAGCTCGGGATCGGCATCGGGATCGGTGCCCTGCGCCAGCAGCACCGGCGTGGCAGGAAACTCGTGCGGCGCCTCGACCGCCACGGGCAACGGCACGAGAACCGCCCGTACCGATCCCCCGGTCGGAAGCGGCTCGTTCTCGGAGAGCAGGGCGCGGGCCATGGTGAGAAGGTCGGCGGCCGAGGCGCCGGCATCGGCCTCGATCCAGTCCGCCGCGCGGGCGCGCAGCCGTCCCCGCAGCGTGAGCCGCGCCGCGATCTGGGATCCTTCGACGCCGGCATTCACGCGCGCGGGCCTGGCGGCAACCGACTCCGCTGCCGTGGCGGCGGCCTCGTCGTGCGCACGCTGGTCTTCAGGATGCTCGTGCAACGCCACGAGGAGCCGCTCGAAGGCGGCCGGAAAGGCAATCACGCCGATCGGATCTCCGTCCAGTAGCGATCGTAGAGTGCTGCGGCTTCGCCCACGTCGAGCACGGGCTCGAGCTGCTCCAGCGGCAGGGCGGGACTGGCGGCGGACAGCGGCGAGGAGCGCCCGGTCTGCGCCGCGATCCGGGCGCTCGTCCCGGGCCGAAGAATGTAGTCGATGAAAGCATGCGCCGCGCGCGGATGGGCCGCTCCCGCCGCGAGCGCGACCTGCTCGGCGAAAAGCGGGCCGCCCTCCCGCGGAATCCCGAAGGCAATGCCCGGATCGGCCTCCATGGCGCGCGCCGCGTCGCTGCTTCTCGCCTGGGCGACGACCGTCCCGTCGGCCATGAACGGCATCGCCCCCCTCGCACGATAGCCCGCGAGGACCCGGCGGCACGCGCGCGCATCGTCGCGCGCCTGCTGCAGCAGCGGCGCCTCCGGCGTGTTGAGCGACTGCCCGCGCAGCAGGAGCATCGCGCCGAGGACGTCGCGGGGGTGGTCGAGCATCGTCATGCGGCCGGCCAGGGTCGGCTCGAAGAAGACGCACCACGTCGTCGGCGCGGCGCCGGGCACCTCGGGAAGGGCTGCTGGCCGCCAGGCGATCCCCGTGGCCTCCCACGCGTAGGGCACGGCAACGAGATCGCCCTCGCGCTGGAACAGCGGGAGCAGATTTCGCGCGGACGGCACGAGACTCCGGTCCAATGGCGCGATCCGGCCGGCGGTGGCGAGCCGGTCGGCCAGGGGACCACTGAACGCGATGAGATCGATTCCCGCAGCGTCCGGCGGAAGCGCGGTGGTGCCTCCGTCGTAGTGCTC
>JBLNHD010000092.1:0-3332 GCA_050268825.1 Gemmatimonadota bacterium | reverse complement strand
ACGCGCTCGTAGGCGGCGGTGTCGGCGTCCACGAGGTGGAGCAGCTCCTCCTTGAGCTCCTGGCCGCGCTCGGCCCACTGTGAGAACTCCTCCCACCGCTCGTCCCACCCGCGCTTGTGCGCCGAGAGGTTCGCGACCATCGTGCCGAGCGCGGCGCCGAGGGCGCCGAGCAGGGCCGCGGTCGAGCCGCCACCGGGCGCGGCGGTCTCGGCAGCCGTGGCGTTCGCGAATTGCGCCAGCGTCATCTTCGCGAGCCGCCCTCCGTCCTTCTGGCGCAGCCGGTACTCGATGATCCGCTCCTCGGGCTTGAAGGCGCCGAGCTCGTCGAGCCCGAGGGACTTGGCCGCGATGTGGATGATCTCGGCATCCGGTACGCCGAGCGAGCGCTGCTGCTTCCGCAGGAAATGCCGCCCGGCGTCGAGCATGGCCTGGAGCGGGACGAGGCCGACCAGCTCCGAGCCGGTGACCCGCATGCCGCGCGCCTCGGCCGCTCGGGATACTTCCTCGAACGCCGTGTGGATGGGAGTGACCGCCAGGTCGGTCAGGTTCATCGAGACCTGCGCGATGCCGTACTCCTCGATGTACCACCCGATCGCTTTCACCGCCTTCAGCGTGCCCGGCACGTTCACCGGGGTGCCGTCCGAATGCGTCACGACCTTCCCGGTCAGCGGATTTCCCTCACGCTTCGGACGCCCCGCCTCGCGCACGTCGAACGCCACGGCATTCGCGCGGCGCGTCGAGGTGGTGTTGAGGTTGACGTTATAGGCGACGAGGAAGCCGCGGGCGCCGATGACGGTGGCGCCGGCACGCGGGTTGAACTCGGCCGGCCCGAAATCCGGCTTCCAGGCGGGCTGCGTTATCCGTGCCGCCAGTCCCTCGTACTCGCCGGCCCGGATCGCGGCCAGCGATTTCCGCGCGGAGTCGGGCTGGGCGGCCTCGTAGAGGTAGACGGGGATCCCGAGCTCCCGCCCCACGCGCTCGGCCAGGCGTCGTGCGTGCTCGGCCGTTTCTTCCATGGAGATCCCCGAGATCGGCACGAGCGGGCAGACGTCGGTGGCGCCCATCCGCGGATGCTCGCCGTGATGGTGCCGCATGTCGATCAGCTCGGCCGCCATCGCGATGGCCCGGAAGGCCGCCTCGACCACCGCGTCGGGCTCTCCGGCAAAGGTGACCACGGTGCGGTTCGTCGCCTTGCCCGGGTCGACGTGCAGCAGGGTGGCCCCTTCCACGGTTTCGATCCGCTCGGTGATCCGGCGGATCGTTTCCGGATTCCGCCCTTCGCTGAAGTTCGGAACGCACTCGATGAGGGCTGGCATGCTCAGAGTGTTCGGGTGGAAGGCCACTGCTGGCTGACACAGTGAAATGCGCCGAGGCCCCAGACCAGGTCGGTGCAGTCGATGCCGACGATCTCGCGGCCGGGAAAGAGGCCGCGCAGCGTGTCGGCGGCGATCGTGTCGCGCTCGGGATCGTAGGTCGGCAGGAGGACGAGCCCGTTCGCGATGTAGAAGTTGGCGTAGCTCGCCGGAAGCCGCTGGCCGTCATGCTCGAGGGGGCGCGGCATCGGGAGCGTCACGATGCGGAGCGGCTCGCCGTCCTGATCCTTCATTTCGCCGAGCCGCGCGAGATTCTCCTGCAGCGGCTCGTAATTCGGATCGGCCGGATCCTCTTCGACGACCGTCACGACCGTCCGCTCGTCGGTGAAGCGCGTGAGGTCGTCCACGTGCCCGTCGGTGTCGTCGCCGAGAATACCGTCGCCGAGCCAGAGGATGTTGGTGACGCCGAGGTAGTCGCGCAGATACCGCTCGATGCCCTCGCAGTCGAGATGCGGATTGCGATTCTCGTTGAGGAGGCAGGCCTCGGTCGTGAGCAGGGTCCCGCGGCCGCTCACGTCGATCGAGCCGCCCTCCATGATGATGCCGGGATGGAAGACCGGGATTCCGAGCTCGGCGCCAATCCGGCTCGGGACCACGTCGTCGAGATCGTACGGCGGGTACTTGCCGCCCCAGGCATTGAAGCCCCAGTCGATGATCGCCTCGTCCACCGCGCCATGATCCCTCCGCTGGACGAAGATGGGGCCGTGATCCCGGCACCAGGCGTCATTCGTCGGGTGGTGGTGGAAGAAGACGTTGTCGGCGCTCACCTTGCTCGCGCGCAGCACACCGCGGACCTGCTCCTCCATGTCCGGGCCGGCGACGTTGATGTGCACCTCCTCCACCGCCGCGAGGTGCCGCACCATCTCCGCGAAGATGTCGGGCACCGGCTCGAACTTCCCGGGCCACGACGCTTCCTTGTGCGGCCAGCTGAGCCAGGTGCCGCGGTGCGGCGCCCATTCCGGCGGCATGGCATAGCCGAGCGCCGCCGGCGTGGGGCTGTCGGGCCGCTGCCCTCCGTCGGTCACGGCGGAAGGGTTGGTCATGGTGGCTCCCGAGATCTCTGCTAGTCGAGATAGCGCTTCGTCAGCTCGCCGTACGCATCGATCCGGCGGTCCCGGAGGAAAGGCCAGTGCGTGCGGCTCACATCTACCTTGCCGAGATCGACGTCGGCCACGAGCACTTCGTCGCCGGTGCCGCCCTTCACGAGGATGCGGCCGCCGGGATCGGAGACGAAGCTGCCGCCCCAGAATTCGATGCCGTCCGGCTTCGGGGCGCCCTCGTGCCCGACGCGGTTCACCGCGCAGACGTACACGCCGTTGGCGATCCCGTGGCTCCGCTGGATCGTTTCCCAGGCGGCCTGCTGCTGTTCGCCGTGCTCCTCGCGCTCGGAGGGGAGCCAGCCGATCGCCGTCGGGTAGAACAGGATCTGGGCGCCGCTCATGGCGGTGAGACGCGCGGCCTCGGGATACCACTGGTCCCAGCAGACGAGGACGCCGATTCGCCCGAACTTCGTGTCCCAGGACCGGAACCCGAGGTCACCGGGCGTGAAGTAGAACTTCTCGTAATACCTCGGGTCGTCCGGGATGTGCATTTTGCGGTACTTGCCGAGGTAGCGACCGTCGGCATCGATCACGGCCGCCGTGTTGTGATAGAGGCCCTCGGCGCGCTTCTCGAAGAGCGACGCCACGATCACCACGCCGAGCTCCGCCGCGACCGGCCCGAGCGTCTCGGTACTGGGGCCCGGGATCGGCTCCGCGAGCGCGAAGTGGTCGTGATCCTCCGTCTGGCAGAAGTACTGACTGCGGAAGAGCTCCTGCAGGCAGACGATCTGCGCTCCCTTGCCGGCCGCGTCACGGATTCCCGCGACCGCCTTCTTCATATTCTCGGCGGGATCCGTCGTGCATGACATCTGCACGAGCCCCAGCCGCACGGTCTTCGAAGCCATCGGACCTTCCTTCC
>JBLNHD010000091.1:0-9309 GCA_050268825.1 Gemmatimonadota bacterium | reverse complement strand
CTCGCGGGGTTCCCTGCGGCGCATGGTGCCTCCTATTCGCCGGCGTCGGCGTCGTCGACCGCGCGCACCAGCACCTTGTCGAGCGCGGCGTGGTGCTGCATCGGGGCCTGGACGAAGCGGTCGACGAGGTCGGCGGTGCCGTTGACGTTGAGCTGCTCGAAGAGGAACGCGAAGGTCCGCTCGAGATCCGCCGCGATCGCGGCGCGAGTCCCCTCGGGAAGCGACCAGACCTCCCGCTTGAACGGGCCGATCGCCTTCTTGCGGGCCTTGTAGTAGAACTGGCTGTCCGAATCGTCGGGCTTCCGCTCGCTCTGCGCGTTCTCGTCGAGCCAGAGGTACATCCGGTGACGGAGCTCGCCCGGCAGCTTCGGGTGGTCGAAGACGATGCTCTGGAAATTCGTGGCGAGGTGGATCTCGCACGTCTCGATGCGGGGGAAGTTGCCGAAGGCGTTGGCGGGCAGCGTGCTCGCGCCGTGCTGCACCGCCCCGCCGAGCCCGTACGATTCGCGCGCCACGCGCGAGAGGGCCGACAGCGCCTCGAGGTCGATCTTGACGTCGGCGATCGAGCCGTCCGGCAGCACCACGCCGCCGTGCGACGTCCCCGTCTGCACCGAGATCTTGCTGATCCCGTCCGTGACGCCCAGACCGGCGAGCGCGGCGTTGTAGCCCTGCATGAAGGCGTGCAGTTCCTCGACGGTGCTGTTCTTCATCCCGACTTCGCCGATCTCGGCCCCGACCGATACCGTCACCCCGTCGGGCTCGCGCTCCCGGATGAAAGCCGTGATTTCGGCCGCGCGCTCGTAGTTGGCGCGCTGCTGCTCGGCCAGCGTGGGCTGCGCGAGGTCCACGAGCGTGGAGGTGTCGACGTCGATGTTATAGAAGCCCGCCGCGACTTCCTCGGCGATGAGCTTCTTCACCTCGCCGACCTCGGCCTCGGGGTCGGCCTGGTACTTCTTGTGGTTGACCTGGCAGTGGTCGCCCTGGATGAAGACGGGCTGGGCATAGCCTTCGCGGAGCGCAGCGCCGATGATCACGGCGACGTACTCCGCCGGCCGCTGATCGGTATACGCGATCTCCGAGCGCGCGATCTCGAGGATGATGGCGCCGGCCTTCCCCGCCCGCGCCGCACGGAAGACCGCGCGCGCCGTGTCGTACGCCATCATCCGGACGTTGATCGCGGGCACCGTGAAGCCGCTGCATTCCCCGCGTCCGCGGGCGAGGTAGAGCTCGTGGATCGACGCGGGCCGCACGCCCTGCACCTGCCCGATCTCCCAGAGGAGCCAGCGGGCCGCTTCGCGCTCCGCCTCGTCGCCGAAGACGGCCTGCCACACCACGCGGTCGGTGGCTGCGCTCCGCAGCTTCGAGGCGTCGGTGACGGTCACGCCGCCGGGAATCACGCTCACGGCGCCACCGTACAGCGCCGCCGTCTTCTGGATCAGGTCCGCCATGCCATTCCTTCCTCGTGGAAACACCACCTCGACGCCGTAACCTAGACGCCGTGTGGAGGACCGTCAAAGGGCCGCTCAGGCCTCGTCGCCCGAGGGGGGCGGGGCCAGGCGCTCGCCGGAAAACCCGGGGCGTCCGAGCGCGGCGAACGTGAGCCGCTTGCCCAGCTCGACACCCGGCTGATCGAATGGGTCGACGTTGTACCACACGCCCGCATAGCCCGTGGCGATCTGGTAGAACATCAGCAGCTCCCCGAAGGTCTCCGCGGTGAGCCGCGGGAGGCGCAGTGTCATGCTCATGCGCCCCATGCGCGCCAGCGCCGCCGACGTGGCCTCGCGCTCGGCGCGGAGCAGCTCGCCGAGCGTGTGTCCGGGCAGGTAGGCCAGGTCCGCGGGCAGATCGGCGCGCGCCGGAATCAGGACATCCTCCGCCGGCTCACCCGCGTCGATGAAGGTGATCGCCTTGTCGTACGGCCCTTCCATGAAGAGCTGCACCTGGCTGTGCTGGTCGGTGGCCCCGATGGCCGCGACCGGTGTGGGCCCCGCATTGATCAGCTCACCGCGCCGGTCGAGGCGCTTGCCCAGGCTCTCGGCCCAGAGCTGCCGGTACCACTCGGCGAACTCGCGGAGGCGGTCGGAATAGGGCATCACGACGTGGATCCTCGCGCCATGCCGGGCATCGGCCGCCCAGAGCAGCGCGGCATAGAGCGCAGCCGGGTTCTTCAGGAGGTCCTCGTTCTCCGCCCGCCGGATCGCGTGCTTCGCCCCCGCGAGCAGCGCCTCGATGTCCACCCCGACGAGCGCCGCCGGGAGGAGTCCCACCGGGGAGAGGACGCTGAACCGCCCGCCGACGGCGGGGGGCACGTCGAGCGTCGCGATGCCGTCGCGCGCGGCGACGTCGCGGAGCGCGCCGCGCGCCGGGTCGGTGGTGAAGACGATGTGGCGCGAAGCCGCGTCGCCGAGCTGATCCTCGAGCCACTGCCGCACCACGAGGTACTGCGCCATCGTCTCCGCGGTGCCGCCCGACTTGCTGATCACGTTGACCAGCACGCGCCGCGGGTCGATCCGTCGGAGCGCGGCCGCCACGGAGCCGGGATCCACGTTCTCGAGCACGGTAAGCCGCGGGAAGAACTCCCGGCCCTCGTCGTCCAGCTCGTTCCAGCCGGGGGGCTTGAGCGCGTTGAGGATGGCCTTGGTGCCGAGAGCGGATCCGCCGATGCCGAGGACCAGGACGTGGTCGTGGGCCTGCCCCATCCCCTCGGCGAACGACTTGATCTCCCGCACGGCTGCCGGCTGGTCCACGAGGTCGTAGAAGCCGTATTCGCCGTCGGCACGCCGGGTGCGGACCTCGCCCTGAACCGCCGAAAACCGGCGGGCGAGCTCGGCGAGACGCGCGCGGGAAATCCCGCGCTCGCCATCGAGTCCGCCGTCGAGTCCATCCTCCAGCATCCGTCCGTACTGCAGCTTGATCACGATACCTCCACGACGAGTCCATCGTAGGCGTGCTCGATGCCGGCGGGCAGCGCCGCGGCGAGCTCCGCGTGACCGGTCTCATGCGTCAGGTGGGTCAGGCAGGTGCGCCGTGCGCCGACGGCGCGCGCCACCTCGATCGCCTCCGGAATGCTGAGGTGGGTGGGGTGCGGCCGCCACCAGAGCGCATTGATCACGAGCAGGTCGAGGCCCGCCAGCGCCGCCCGGGCCTCGGCCGGCACCGATTTCACGTCCGTAATGTACCCGGCGTTGCCGATGCGGTAACCGAAGACCCGGAGGTGCCCGTGATCGAATGCGAGGGGGAGGACGGGAAGGCCGGCCACCGTGGTTTCCACGCCGGGCCGGAGCGGATGCGGCTCGAGGAGTGGCTTCGATGTGCCGTGGTACGGCTGCACGGAGGCGTCGAAGATGTAATTGAACGAGGTTCGCAGCCGCTCGAGGGTTTCCGGCGGGCCGAAGATGGGGAGCGCGCGATGGTCCCGCGAGCTGAACACGCGGAGATCATCGATGCCATTGATGTGGTCGGCGTGCTCGTGGGTGAAGAGCACCGCGTCGATCGCGCGCACCCCCGCGGCCACGAGCTGGAGTCGCAGCTCCGGCGGAGTGTCGATGAGGATGGTAGTGCCGCCGGCCTCGACGAGGGCGGCCGTGCGCGTGCGGCGATCGCGCGGATCGCCGGACGCACAGACGGCGCAGCCGCAGCCCACCTGCGGGATCCCGAACGACGTCCCGGTGCCAAGGAACCTGAGCCGCATGACGCTAGACGTTTTCGACCTTGACGAGGTTCGTGGTGCCGGGCCGGTCGAACGGCACGCCGGCGGTGACGACGACGCGGTCCCCCGGCCGTGCCAGGCCGAGCTCGATCATCCGCTGCCGCGCCACCGGCAGCATGTCCTCGTAGCTCGGCAGATGGTCCACCAGCGCCGGCATCACACCCCAGACGAGCGCCAGCTGGCGAAAGGTCTCGGGCTCCGTGGTCACCGCGAAGATCGGAACGTTGGGCCGGAAGGAGGCCACGGTGCGCGCCGTGAATCCGCTGCTCGTGAAGCAGACGATGAGCGGGGATCGCAGGAGCTCCGATGCCGCGCAGGTGGCCACCGCGATCGCCGATTCGGTGCGGGCCGCCTCGCGATCCCCCTCGCGGCGCCCGAGGCGCTCACCTTCCTCGGCACGCCCGGCCGCCAGGTCGATGACCGAGTTGCGCGTGCGGCGGTTTCGCTCCAGCTCGTGGGCAATGCGTGTCATGGCCATCACGGCCTCGACCGGGTAATCCCCTACCGCCGTCTCGGCCGAGAGCATGACGGCGTCGGTGCCGTCGAGGATGGCATTCGCGACGTCCGACGCCTCGGCGCGGGTCGGCCGCGGCGCGTGGATCATGGACTCCAGCATCTGGGTGGCCGTGATGACCGGCTTGTTGCAGAGGTTGGCCTCGCGGATGAGCCGCTTCTGCGCGAGCGGAACCTCCTCGAACGGCAGCTCGACGCCCAGGTCGCCCCGGGCCACCATGATCGCATCCGACACGGCCAGGATCGGGCGGATGTTCCGCAGGGCCGTGTCCTTCTCGATCTTGGCGACGATCTTCGTCGGCGGCGGGACCAGCCGCCGCATCTCCTCGACATCCTCGGGGCGGCGCACGAACGACATCGCGACGTAATCGATCCCGAGCGGCAGCATGCGGGCCACCTCGTCGCGATCCCGGTCACTGATCGCCGGCGCGCTGACTTCGAGACCCGGGAGGTTGATTCCCTTGTTCGACTTGAGTTCGCCGCCGTAGCGAACGCGGCCCCGGACGCGCTGTTGCCAGACTTCCGTGACATCCACGGCGAGCAGCCCGTCGTCCAGCAGGATCCGCGCGCCGGGCGTTACGTCCTGCGCAAGGGCAGCGTAGGTGGTCGGGATCTCGTCCCCCGTCGCCAGCTCCTCCGGCGCAAAAACCACTTCGGCCCCGCGCTCGAGCTGGAGCGGCTCCGCCAGGCGACCGACGCGAATGCGCGGTCCCTGAAGGTCCACCAGGATTGCCGTGGCACGGGCTCCGTCGCCGCGCGCCCGGATGACCGCCTTCAGGTCCTGGATCCACCGGGTGCGGATCTCCGGCGTGCCGTGCGAGGCGTTGATGCGGACGACGTCGACGCCGGCGTCGAGCAGGGCAGCCATCCGCTCCGGGGTTTCCCAGGCAGGACCGAGCGTAGCGACGATCTTGGTGCGGCGAAATGGAGTGCGGGACACCAGGACTTCCTGTGAGAAGTGGTTGACGGCCTCGCAGTTTAGCGTGAGCGGCTCAGCGATGCACGTCGAGGTGTCGGAACGTCGTGGCCGGCACCCCGCCGGCCGCCGGGCGGGATGCCCCCTCGCGCCCGCAGGCGAAGCGGCTTTTTTCCACAGCTTTCCAGCCTCGCTTCGCGGCATCGCAAGGGCTTCGGCGCGCAATTGTGGACAATGTGGCCAAAGCTTTCAACGGACTCCACAACGGCCTCGGAGACCGCGCGGCAACCCCTCATGTAAGACTTCACCAGGGGCACTCAAACCCTGCTCACTCAATGATATAGCAATCGATACCTAAACCGGAAACGACAAAGGCGACAGTGTCGTCACTGTCGCCTCATCCGCCGGGCCGAGTCCATTTTCCACCGATTCAACAGGACCCCTGACCCGTCTCCCAGCCATCCACAAATCGCGTGTATATCTTTTCGCGCCTCAGCCGGCGCGCGCCGCCTGCACCGCCTGCTTCAGGGCATCGTACGACCGCGGATCGAGCGCGCCAAAGCGCATGTCCCGGTAGCGGACCTCCCCGTCGCGTCCGATCACGTACACCGTCCGGCGAGGGCGAGTGTCGCCCTTGCTGCCGTAGAGGCGGGCCACCCGCTGGTCGGGATCGCTGAGCAGCTTGAAGGGCAGTCCGAGGCTTTCCGCAAAGCGCTTGTGAGTCTCGAGTGAATCGGCGCTGATCCCCACCACCACCACGTCATCCCCTTCCCCGAACAGCTCCGCGTACCGGTCGGTGAACGCCTTCATCTCCGCGGTGCAGCCGGTGGTGAAGTCCGCCGGGTAGAAGGCGAGCACCACGGTCCGCCCGCGGAAGTTCCGCAGGATGAAGTCGTCCTCGACCAGGCCGATCGAATCCTTCGATGCCCACGGAAGCTGGAAATCGGGCGCGCGCTGCCCCGCGTCGGGACCGGAAACGACCACCGCCGTCGGCGTGCGGCGGGCGGGCTGCTGCTCCTGCGCCGCGAGCGGCGCGGCGATCGCGATGGCGGCGAGCGCCACGAGCACTGAATACTTCGGCATCCTCATACCCTTCCTGAAAAGGATCATTGGCCGGCCGGGCGGCCGGTCACCTGCCTGAGCGCGGGCTCGAGATCCTGCTGGCCGCCGCTCCCCGTATACACCACCGTCCCCGCCGCATCCGTGATCACGATGTAGGACGTGGCCGGGGGATCGTAGGCCCTCGCGGCAACGCCTTCCTCGTCGTAGAGCGTCTCGAACGGAGGGGCATGCTCCTTCACGTACTGCCTCACGCCGTCCCGGGTTTCGCTGATCGTGACATTGATGCCATAGAACTCGACGGCGCCGCCGAACCGCTCGCGCATCGCGCGCAGACTCGGCATCATCGCCTGGCAGGACGTGCACCAGGTGGCCCAGAACTCGAGGAGCACCGGCTTCCTGCCGATCACGGCGCCGAGATCGCGCGGGAGTCCGTCGAGGTCCTTCACGACGACGGCCGGGGCCCGGGCCCCGACTTCGACGCCCTCTTCCTGCGCCGCGGCAGGCACCGCCGCCAGCCCCGTCACCGCGACGGTCAGCGACACCGATGCAAGAAGCGAACTCAGCCGTCGCATCCTCACCGCCCTGCCGTCGCGGCGGCCGGATACCGGGTGGCGACGTACTTCTCGAGGATCTCGAGGAATTCGGGGACGATGGTGTCCCCCTTGAGGGTCACCACGAGCTTCCCGTCCACGTAGACCGGCGCCTTGGGATCTTCGAAGGTGCCCGGGAGCGAGATGCCGATATTGGCGTGCTTGGATTCGCCCGGCCCGTTCACGATGCAGCCCATGACCGCCACCTTCATCTCCTCCACGCCCGGCCGCTCGTCCCGCCAGATGGGCATCCGTGCCCGGATGTGCTCGCCGATGTCGAGCGCCATCTGCTGGAAGAAAGTGCTCGTCGTCCTCCCGCAGCCGGGGCAGCTCGTCACCTGGGGGGTGAAGCTCCGGAGGCCCATGCTCTGCAGGATCTGCTGCGCCACGAGCACTTCCTCGGTGCGGTCTCCCCCGGGGGCGGGCGTGAGCGAAACCCGGATGGTGTCCCCGATGCCTTCCTGCAGCAGGATCGCGAGTCCGGCGGTGCTGGCGACGATGCCTTTTGTTCCGAGCCCGGCTTCCGTGAGCCCGAGGTGCAGCGGATAATCGCAGCGGGTGGCGAGGGCGCGATAGACGTCCACCAGGTCCTGGACGCCCGACACCTTGGCGCTCAGAATGATCCGGTCGTGCGGCATGCCCGCGCGCTCCGCGAATCCAGCGCTCTGCAACGCGCTCTCGACCATGGCGTCCATCATTACGTCGCGGGCCGAGCGCGGGGCCGACGTCCGGGCGTTGGCGTCCATCATCTCGGTGAGGAGCTGCTGGTCGAGCGAGCCCCAGTTGACGCCGATGCGGACCGGCTTCCCGTTCCGGAGTGCGGCATCGATGATCATCCCGAAGTGCTCGTCATGCCGCTTGCCGCCGACGTTGCCCGGGTTGATCCGGTACTTGGCGAGCGCGGCCGCGCATTCGGGATAGCGTGTGAGGAGGAGGTGTCCGTTGTAGTGAAAATCGCCGACGATCGGCACGCGGATGCCTGCGCGGTCGAGTCCCTCGACGATGGCCGGGATCGCGGCCGCCGCGGCTTCGTTGTTGACCGTGACGCGGACCAGCTCGCTCCCGGCGCGCGCCAGGGCGGCCACCTGGCGCACCGTCGAGACCACGTCGGCGGTGTCCGTGTTCGTCATCGACTGCACGACCACCGGGTGGCCGTACCCGACCGCTACCCCCCCGACGGAGGCGGTCACGGTCCTGCGGCGCTGAATCATTGCCATCCATCAAATTTGGCGGGTCGGACTGCCCGATGGTAGGTCACGCCCGGGCGGGCGCGGTGCTCAGGTCGTGGAGAATTCGGCGGCGTCGATCCGGAGGAGCTCGTCGGCGGAGAGGGCCAGTTCGGCGGCGGAGGCGCTGTCCGCGACATGCTCGACCGTCCGCGCGCTCGGAATGGCGATGACGGTCGGCCCCTGCGCCAGAACCCATGCCAGCACGACGGCATGCGGCGAAGCGCCATGTCCGGCCGCGATCCGGGCCACGAGCGGATGTCCGGGGAGCTTGCGATTGAGCCGGCCGCCGCCCATCGGGCTATAGGCGAGGAACCCGAGGCCTTCCTTCGCGCAATACTCCACCACGCCGTGCACGAGCGACTCGCGGAAGAAGGGATTCAGGCGGTTCTGCACGGAGGTGATGGGCACGACCCGGCGCGCCCGCTCGATCTCCTCCACCGAGACGTTCGAGAGCCCCGCCCGGAGGATCTTCCCTTCCTCGAGCAGCCGGGCAAACGCCCCCATGCTTTCCTCGATCGGCACCGAAGGATCCACGGCATGCAGCTGGTAAAGGTCGATCTCGTTCACACCCAGCGCCCGCAGCGATCGCTCGCAGGCCGCCTTCAGGTGAGCGGGCCGCCCGTTCCGGGTCCAGCGGCCCTCGGGACGCTCCGAGCCGCCCTTCGTCGCCACGAGCACGCGCTCGCGCGGGCCGCGCCACTCCCGGAGCGCGCGTGCGATGAGCCGCTCATTGTGGCCGATGTCGTGGGATCCGAGCGAGTAGACATCCGCGGTGTCGATGAGCGTGATGCCGGCGTCGAGCGCCGCGTGCACCACCCGGATGCTCACCGGCTCCGCGGGCCGGTCGGCGATGGAAATGTGCATCCCCCCGTACCCGATGACCGATACATCGGGCGCGGAGGGACCGAGGGGACGATACTGCACGAGACCTGCGGCCGGCTTCAGCCGAGGCCGAGCTGCCGGACCAGACGCTCCATGTCGCGGGCATCGACGACGCCGCTCTCGCGCAGCGGCATGAGCACGCTCATGATTTCGGCGCGCGAGCCGTCGATACGGCGGTCCCTCAGCTCGCTGATCATGCGGGAGAAGCGATGCTCGTATTCATCGGCGTCGAGCTCTCCGCTGGCGCGCTGGCTGCTCAGACGCTTGAGCTCTTCCGCGACGCGGGTCGGAGCGATCGGCTTGAGGGTTCCATCGGGGTTGTGCGAAGTCATGCCTGCTCCTGATCCAGAAGGATGCGCAAGGCGCAGCAGCGCCTGGGCGAGGCCCGCGAGCTGCAGGAGCAGGGCG
>JBLNHD010000090.1:0-7903 GCA_050268825.1 Gemmatimonadota bacterium | reverse complement strand
CGTAGCGGCCCTCCTGGCAGTCGTTGAAACCCTGGAAATAGAGCGCCCAGACTTCGGAGAGGTAGTTCTTCACGTCGAGGAAATCCGGCGAGGCCGGGAGTGCCGCCGCCATGATCCGGATGTCCACCATCGGGTCGATGAGGAACGCGTGGCGATACTCGCGGTCGGAGGCCTCGAGCGCGCCTTTCCATTCGTCCGGCACCGTGCCACGGTATTCCTCTATCCAGAGGCGCGAACGGCGAGCGTACGGCAGGTAGGCGAGGCCGAGGCGCGCCGGCGCGAAGCGCGGATCCAGCTGCAGGGCCAGGCGCAATGCGCCTTCGGCATCATCGTAGCGCTTCTCGTTCCAGTAGGCGAGCGCCACGTTGTAGTGCGCCGCGGCGTCGTTCGAGTCCCGCCCCGCGGCCGCCTCGAGCTCGGACAGGCCGACGGGGAGCTTGATGCGGCGCTGGCCTGCCAGTGACGTGGCCGTGGCGGTGACGAGCAGCAGGACCAGGGCAAGGCGACGCATCGAGACCTCCGTTGAAGATGGCGCCGGCTCAGGGGAGCGCGGCGAGACGCCGGCGGGCATCGGCGATCTGCCGGTCGTACCGCGAGGGCGCGATGGCGAGGAAACGGGAGAAGGCCGCGCGCGCCGCCGCCGAGTCGTCCGCCTGCAGGGCGGCGAGGGCCTGCAGGTACGGCACGCGGGGATCCCGCGGCGCACGGCGCGACGCCTCTGCGAGCACGGGCCCCGCGTCGGAGGCGCGGCCGGCTTCCAGCAGTGTGGCGCCGAGCTCCGCGACGAGATTCGGGTCGTCGGGATTGGCAGCGATGGCGCGGTGCCGCTCGCGCAGCGCTTCCTCCCACCGGCCCGCCGCCTGATGGATCCGGGCCAGCTGGGTATGCGCCTGGTACAGCGAAAGGTCCCGGGCAATCGCCGCCTCGAACGTAGCGATGGCCGCGTCGAAGTGCCCGGCCTGATAGTGCACCGTCGCGAGCACGTACCGGTAGTCATTGGCCCGGAGCGGCGCCGCGCGGTCCTCTCCCAGCCCTTCGGTCGAGTCCGCGCGCGCCGTGAGGCGCGCGAGCTCCGCGATCGCCACGCCGAACTCGCGCTCGCGTGCGGCCACGAGCGCGCGGAACCAGAGGACTTCGTCCGGCAGCCGGCCGGCATCGCCGCCGGCCCGGAGGTCGGTGACGACGCGGCGCAGCGCCTCGAGCGCCGCGCCGCCGTCACCGCGGGCGTACGTGCGGACCGCGCCGCGGAAGTCCGCGAACCACCAGGGGGCCTCGGCCGGGTCCAGGTCCGGACCTTCCGAGCGGAGGTAGAGCGCCAGATCGACGAGCGGGTCCGCCAGGAACGCACGGCGGTACGCGAGCCGCGCCTCCTCGCGGGCGCGGGCCACGGCGGCGGGCCCTGCCGTCCGCTCGACCCCCTGCCAGTGCTTCTCGCCGCGCTCGCCGAACAGCAGCGCCAGACCGAGCGAGGCGTCGGCGTAGTCGGGCGCGAGCGTCACGGCTTCGCGAAGCGCGCGCTCCGCCGCGTCCCAGTCGCGCCGCTCCCAATGGCGCAGCGCGGTGGCGTAGTGGGCAACCGGATCGTTCGAATCGGACGCGACCGCCGCGGTGCCCTGTGCGAGCGCCGGTGCCGGTACCAGCAGCGCCAACGCCAGGATCCGGCGCACTTATGGCAGCGCCGCGAGCTTCGCCCTCACTTCGGCGACTTCGCGGCCGAAGCTCGTCGGGGCGATCGCCAGGAAGCGTTCGTAGGCTGCACGCGCACGGGGAGCGTCCCCCAGCTGCTGCCGCACCAGTCCGACCATCCGGGGAATGCGAGGATTGCGTCCGTTGAGCTCGAGTGCGCGGGTGAGCATCGTGTCGGCCTGGTGCAGGAAGCCGGCGCGCGCGAGCGTCACGCCGAGGTCGTACACCAGGCTCGGATCGTCCGGAGAGGTGTCGAGCGCGCGCTGGCGCTCCGCGATGGCCGAGCGCCAGGCGCCGTTCCGCTCGTGGATCTCCGCGAGCCGCACGTGCGCCATGTACATCCCCAGGTCGTTGGTGAGCACTTCCTGGAAGTGCCGCGTCGCGGCGACCGTCCGCCCCGACCGCATCTCCACCACCGCCATGACGTAGCGGACCTCGTTGGCCACGAGCGGCAGGATCTCGGCGTCTTCGTCCTCTTCATCCACCTCGGTGGCCATGCGCGCGAGGCCCTCCTGCAGCTCGCTCACGGCCTCCGTCCATTCCTGCGCGCGCGCGAGAACGAGCCCGCGGTAGACGAAGAAGAACGGCGGCAGCTTGGCGCGCTCCGCTTCGGTGATCTGCACCTTGACCCACCAGGGCACGAACACGACACCCGAGTTCACGAGCGGGTCGATCATGTACGCCGTCTTGCGGGACCGGCGCGCCGCTTCGACGATCGGCTCCTGCGCCGGGGAGACTTTCCCTCGATTCACCGCCTTCCAGAGCTTCTCGTCGCGGATGAACGGCAAGTAGCTGATCGCGAGGTGCGCCTGCGCAAATCTCGGCTCGATCTCGATGGCCCGGCGGAAGGCGCGATCGGCGTCGTCGTAGCGCTTCGCGCCGATGTACAGCTGCGCAACGGCGTAATGGAGGTCGGCGTCCGCCGAGTCGGTGCGCAGCTGCCGCTCGAGCGAGTCGAGCTTCACGCCGTCGCGGCCCTGCCCCTGCAGCGGCGACGCAACGCCGAGCAGCGCGACGATCGCGACCGTCCCACGCATGAGCGTCATGCGGCGACCTCCACGAGGGCCGCTCCCGGGAGGAGCGGCCAGCACGGACGTTGAATTTCAGGGGGAGGGCCCCGGTGGGGCCCAGGTCAGTATGAAGTCCGGCCCGGCATCCGGCAATAGAGGCAAGAGCCGGGCCGCGAGAGTCTAGGGGCGGGCGGGGGCCTCGTAGACCACGCGTCCGTCGACGATCGTCGCCCGTACCTGGGCGTTTCCGATGTCCTCGGGACGGATGGTGCTGAGGTCGCGGTCGAGCAGCACGAGATCGGCCTTGTAGCCGCGGCGGAGCATCCCGCGATTGCCTTCCGCAAAGATGGCGTACGCGTTGCCGACGGTGTAGGCGCGCAGTGCCTCGTCGAGGCTGATCTTCTGCTCGGGAATCCATCCGCCCGGATTGGCGCCGTCGATCGTGCGGCGTGTCACGGCCGCCGCGAGGCCGAGCATCGGCTCGATGGGCGCCACGGTCCAGTCGGAGCCGAAGGCGAGCCGCACCCCCGAGTCGATCAGCGAGCGGAACACGTAGCTGTTGCGCACCCGCTCGGGGCCGAGACGCTTGCCGGCCCAGCGCCCGTCGTCGGCGGCATGGTACGGCTGCATGGAGGCAATCACGCCGATCGTCCGGAAGCGCGCCACGTCCTCGGGCCGGAGATGCTGCGCATGCTCGTCGCGGAAGCGCCGGTCGCGCGCGCCGTGGGCGCGGGCCACGCTGTCGAAGATGCCGAGGAGGAGGGCATTCGCCCGCTCGCCGATGGCGTGCACCACGACCTGCAGCCCCGCCGAATCGGCGGCGCCGATCCAGCGCCGCAGCGAATCCTCGGGCGTGACGAGGAGCCCGAACGTGGACGGATCGTCGGCGTACGGCTCGAAGAAGAGCGCGGTGCCCGAGCCGAGCGAGCCGTCCACGTAGCCCTTCACCCCGGCGGTGCGAATCCAGTCGTCTCCCGGCCCGCTGGTGCGGAAGGTGTCCGCCATGCGGCGCCAGTCGCCGAGGGGCACGTACACGGAGACCCGGGTCTTGAGCCGCCCCGCGGCGTGGGCGCGCCGGAGCGCGGCCACTTCCGCCCAGGGCGCCGAGACCGACGAGACGCCGACGACGCCCTTCGAGGCCGCCCAGTCGGTGGCCCGCGCGATGGCCGAGTCCATCTGCGCGGCGCTCGGCTCGGGCATGACGGCGTACACCGGATTCTGCGCTTCGTCCTTGAGGATGCCGGTGGGGGTGCCCGACGAGTCGCGGACGATCGTGCCGCCGGCGATGTCCGCCGTGTTCCGCGTGATGCGCGCGGCCCGGAGCGCCAGGCTGTTGGCGAGACCCATGTGCCCGTCGAGGCGGCTCACGAAGACCGGGTTCCGGGGCGTGACGGAATCGATCCAGTCGCGCGTGGGAAGCGGCGCGCCGACCCAGCGCTCGTGATCCCAGTCTCCGCCCACGATCCATTCGCCTTCCGGCCGGGTGGCCGCGTACGCCTTGAGGCGTGCGATGAACTCCTGCGGGTTGGCGGCGTCGCGCAGGTCGACGCTGGCGAGCTGGAAGCCGCCGCTCGAGAAATGCGTGTGGCCGTCCATGAACCCGGGCGTGATCATGCCGCGCGCGTTGTCGAGGATCCGCGTCGCGGGTCCGACGTAGGCGCTCACGCCCGCGCTGTCCCCCACGGCGACGATGGTATCGCCGCTGATGGCCACCGCGCCGGCCCACGGGGCCGCCGTGTCGCCGGTCCAGACGCGGCCGTAGGCAACGAGATCGGCGGCTGGAGGCGGCGGCATCTCGGGCTCACGCTCGATGGCGTTGCAGCCCGCGAGGGCGACGGCCAGGAGGGCGCAGGACTTCATGCGAGGAACACCTTTCAGCGAAGTTTGGTGAGCCGGCGGAGTGCCTCGAGCCGCTCGAGCGCTGTCCCGCCCGACGCCGCGGCGGGTGCCACGGAAAAGAGGTCGCGGATGTCGAGCAGGATCTCGAGCATGAGCTGGTCGCGCATGTAGGCGTTGTCGAGGTCCGCCATGCGCGCCTCGGCGCCCGCGGTCCGGGCCCGATCGTACGATTCGCGGTAGATCGATTCGAGGTTGGCGAGAATGCGGTCGCGAGAGCGCATGCGGCTATAATACACTGGAACGGCGGCAGGGACGAGCAACGCGGCATCGGAGCACGCGCATGGCACCGCTTTCAGGGCGCACGATTCTCTTCTTCGCGGGTCCGCAGTACGAGGACCTGGAGCTCTGGTACCCGAAGATCCGGCTCGAGGAGGAGGGCGCCGAGACGGTCGTGGCGGGAATCGGGGAGGCGGTCTACCACGGCAAGCACGGGTACCCCTGCACCGTGGACACGCACGTGGATGCGCTCGACGCCGCGCAGTTCGATGCGCTCGTCATTCCCGGCGGCTTCGCGCCCGACAAGCTGCGCCGGTCCCCGAAGGTCCTCGCGCTCACGAAGGAGATCTTCGACGCCGGCAAGCCGGTTGCCTTCATCTGCCACGCCGGATGGGTCCCGATCTCCGCGCGGATCGTGCGCGGCCGCCGCGGCACCAGCGTCGGCGCCATCCGCGACGACCTGGAGAACGCCGGCCTCGTCTGGGAGGACCGCGCCGTGGTCGTGGACGGCAATCTCATCTCCTCGCGGACCCCCGCAGACCTCCCGGACTTCTGCCGCGCGATCATCGCGGCACTGGCCGGGGGTCCGAAAACGGAAAACCGGGATCCGGCGCGGTAACGGCGCGGTGGCAGCGCCTTTGTCCGAATGTTGCTTCCTCGTCCCGCCCCTGTTGCCCGATCCTCGTCACCGGACCCCTTTTCCCTGCCCCCATGTCCCTTCGCGACTCCCAGTCCCGTGTCGACGCCTGGATCTCGCAGTTCGAGGAGGGATACTTCCATCCCCTGACCAACCTCGCCCGGCTCACCGAGGAGGTGGGCGAGCTGGCGCGCGAGATCAATCACCGGTACGGGGAAAAGACGAAGAAGAAGGACGAGCCCGACGGCGACGTGGCCATGGAAATGGCGGACATCATCTTCGTCCTCGTCTGCCTCGCGAACCGCGAGGGCATCGACCTGCAGGACGCGTTCGACCGCATGATGGCGAAGGTCGAGCACCGCGACGACGCCCGCTGGACGAAGAAGCGCTAGCGCTCCGCTACTCCCACGCCTCCGGCTCCGACTCGAGCTCCGCCAGCAGCACGTGGTAGCTCTCGAGCCGGTCGGCCGCGATCTCGCCGCGCGCCACCGCACCGCGCACCGCGCATTTCGGCTCCGTGACGTGACGGCAGTCGGGATAGCGGCACTCCCCGATGAAGCGCCGCATCTCGGGAAAGCAGGACGCCAGCTCGCGCGGCTCGATGCCCCAGAGACCCACCTCGCTGAAGCCGGGCGTATCCACGAGGAACCCGCCCCGCTCGAGCGGAATCATCACCGCGCCCACGGTCGTGTGCCGGCCGCGGCGCACCTTCTCGCTCACGGCGCCGACGCGCAGGCTGAGGCCGGGTTGCACGGCGTTGAGGAGGCTCGACTTCCCGGCGCCGGAGGGTCCGGTGACGACGGCCGTATGCCCGGTCAGGGCCTCGATGAACTCGGCCATGCCCGCCCCGCTCCGAGCGCAGGTGCGAAACACGCGGTAGCCGGCCCGTTCGAAGCGGGCGGCGAGCGGCGCGGGATCGGCAAGATCGGTCTTGTTGAGGACCACCGCGGCGGGAATCCCGTTGGCTTCGGCGACGACGAGGAGGCGGTCGAGCAGCTGCGGAATGGGCGGTGGATCGGCCGTGGAGGTGACCACGAAGACCTCGTCGATGTTCGCCGCCACCGGCCGCGTGCCACGTCCCTCGGGCACCCGGCGCTCGAGGAGCGTGCGACGCTCCCCGACTCCGGTGATGCCGAAGAGCTCCCCTCCCGCTTCCGGTTCGAGCGTCACCGCGTCGCCGACCACCACCCTGGGGGTGTCGCGCTTCGCCCGGCCACGCAGTACCGCCCGGCGCTCGCCGTGCTCCGTGGCGACGCGGTAGACGGCGCCATCGCGCTCGAGCACCACGCCGCGGAGCGTGTCGCTCACCATTCGCCCGGCGCGGCGGCGATCGCGTCGTCGAGTGCCGCCTTCACGTCGTAGAGCGAGAGCGCCTTGATCCGCGCGTCGGCTTCCTCGCGCGTGCGGCCCCAGGCGAGCGGCGCCGTCTCGACGTGGCCCACCGGCCGCTCTCCCCCGGCCGACCAGCGGACGAACAGCAGCGATGCCGCGTAGCGCCCGTCCTCTCCGGGCTCGCCCTCGACGTACACCGCGACCGAGTACGCCTGCCCGTCGCTCCCTCCGAACGCCGCCGCGCGCTCGTGCTTCGCCATGTAGCCGCCCAGCGTCACCTCGCTCACCTGCCGCTCACCGTCTCCTTCATCACGTTGCCCATGATGAACGCGATGTTCGCCGGCCGCTCCGCGAGCCGGCGCATGAGGTAGGGATACCACTGGGTGCCGAAGGGGATGTAGACCCGCATCCCGTGGCCCTGACGGCGAAGGTCCTCCTGCAGGTCGCGGCGCACGCCATAGAGCATCTGGAATTCGTAGCGATCGCTCGTGATGCCGTGGCGCTGCACGAACTTCCGCGCATGCGCGAGGATCGCCTCGTCGTGCGTCGCGATGCCGGGGTAGGTGCCCGCCAGCAGCAGCTTCTCGAGGAGGCGCACGTAGCTCCGGTCCACGTCGGCCTTGTCGGGAAAGGCGACCTCGGGCGGCTCGAGGTACGCGCCCTTGCAGAGGCGCACGCGCGCGCCCAGCGCGATGAGCGCGTCGATGTCGCGCTCGGAGCGGCGGAGGGCGGACTGGATCACGACGCCGCAGTGCGCGCCCAGGTCGGGGAAGAGATGCCGGGTGAAGAAGTCGAGCGTGCGCTGCGTGTACTCGGAGCTTTCCATGTCGAGCCGCACGAAGCCGCCGTGCGTGCGCGCGCGCTCGATGATCTCGCGCATGTTCCGGCGGCAGAGCTCCTCGTCGATATCGAGCCCCATCTGGGTGAGCTTGACCGACACGTTCACCTCGATCGACCCGGCCGCCGCCATCCGGTCGAGCATGCCGAGGTACTCGTCCTTCGCCGCGGCGGCCTCCTCGGCGCGCGTGACGCTCTCGCCCAGCAGATCGAGCGAGCTCGTGATGCCGCGCGCGGCGAGGTCCACCGCCGCGCGGACCGCGTCGTCCACCGTTTCCCCGGCCAC
>JBLNHD010000089.1:0-6604 GCA_050268825.1 Gemmatimonadota bacterium | reverse complement strand
TGGTTTTTTGTACATGAAAAAATAGCGGCGCTGTGCGCACACGCCGACTTCGAGTGGGGCATGGTGGCCGACATCGGGCAGCCCGATCTCGAGCACCGGATCGCGATCCTGCAGAAGAAGCAGGAGCAGGACCACCTCGAGCAGACGATCCCCGACGACGTCCTCCGGTTCATTGCCGAGCACGTCCGGTCCAGCGTGCGCGAGCTGGAGGGGTGCATCATCAAGATGCTCCTCTACGCCTCGCTCAAGCACAAGGAAATCTCGATCGAGCTGGCCCGGGAGGCGCTCTCGGACAAGATCCGCGCCGGCGAGGCCGACGGCGAGCCGCGCCCGCTGCCCACGATCAACAAGGTGCAGGAAGTCGTGGCCCGGCGCTGGGGCGTGACGCCCGAGGGCCTCCGGAGCAAGGCGCGCATCAAGACGCTCACCGTGCCGCGCCAGATCGCGATGTTCCTCGCGCGCGATCTGCTGCAGATGCAGCTCGTCGAGATCGGCCAGGCGTTCGGCGGGCGCGATCACTCGACGGTCATCCATAGTGTCGACAAGGTGACGCGACAGATGGCGCGCGATCGCGTGTTCCGCGATCGCATCGAGCATGCGCGGCAGGAACTGACGGCGGCGGATTGACGACAATCCCCACGCGAGTCCACGCGTGGAAATCGTCCGTGTTGGGAATCTCGAAGCGCGTGGGGAAGCGGGGAGAAACGGGGCGGATCTCCGCACTCGACACATCGAGTCCGCGCGAAGGTCGTGACGTAAGCGTTACCGCGCGTTGACGATCGGAGTGTCGGTCCACATTTCCAGAGACTCTACTGCTACTGCTAGTTTTATAAATAGACTGGAAGTATCTGTTTAGAGCATCCCGAGGAGACGCATGAAGTTCACGATCACGCGGGAGCAGTTGCAGGAAGGACTCGTCGCGGTAGCGGCCAGCGTTCCGTCGAAGACGACGCTGCCGGTGCTGTCGAACATCCTCCTCGAAGCGACCAGGGACGGCCTCCGCCTCTCGGGCACCGATCTCGACATCGCGGTCGCCACGACCGTGAGCGCCTCGGTCGACCAGGAAGGGGCCATCACGCTCCCCGCGCGCAAGCTCGTCGAGATCGTGCGCGAGCTGCCGAGCGCGTCGATCCGGATTACCGCAGCCGGCGAGCAACGCGTCACCATCGAGTGCGGCCGCTCCCGCTTCCGCCTCCTCGGACTCCCCAAGGAGGAATTCCCGGCCTTCCCCGCCGTCAAGTTCGACAAGGCGTGGCACGCCACGTCGGGAGACCTCCAGAAGCTCATCGCCCACGTGGCCTTCGCCGCGAGCACCGAGGAGAGCCGCCCGATCCTCAACGGCGTCCTCTGGGAGCTCCGGCCCGAGCGCATGCGCATGGTCGCCACCAATGGCCATCGCCTGGCCCGGATGGACGTGCCCGCCACCGCCGGGAGCGGCGCCCAGGCAGACCTCATCGTCCCGCCCAAGGCGCTCGAGCAGATCCGCCGGCTCTTCGCGTCGGATGAGCAGGTCGAAATCGCCAAGAGTGAGAACCACCTGGGCTTCCGCTCGAAGACCACCCAGATCTTCACCCGGCTCATCGAGGGGCCGTACCCGAACTACGAGCAGGTCATCCCGCGCGAAAACGACAAGTCGGCCACGGCAGACAAGTCCGCGCTCACCGCCGCGCTCCGGCGCATGAGCATCGTGGCGAGCGACCAGACCCACCGGATCCGGATGGCCTTCGCCAACGGCTCGTGCAAGCTGTCGGTGCAGACACCCGACCTCGGCGAAGCGCAGGAAGAGGTCACCGTGAGCTACGAGGGAGACCCGCTCGAGATCGGCTTCAACGCCTCCTACATGCTCGAGATCCTCAAGTTCATGCCGACCGACGAGGTCCGCATGACCTTCAAGGCCCCCGAGCGCGCCGCCACCTGCGAGCCGGTCGGGTGGGACGATCCGGCCTCGTTCCTGACGCTGGTGATGCCGCTGCGGCTGGTGGACTAGCGCGGCGGACGCGGCAAGGCGGACGATCGAGGAGCCTGAAAACATCGGCGGGCGGAGAGGTGTGAGAATCTCCGCCCGCCGTATTTTCATCCCGCCTCGTCCGCCTCGTCCGCCTCGTCCGCCTCGTCCGCCTCGTCCGCCTCGTCCGCCCTAGACGGCCCCTCCATTCATCCGCTCCACCTCCAGATCCGCCTCGCTCTTCGGCGCCTCCCGCCGGGCGCGGTGTTCCCGCCAGCGGAGCGATGCGTTGTTGCGGAGGTCGTCGAAGGTATGCCCGATCCACTCGCGCGTCTCCCGCCCGCCCTGCGGCGTGAGCAGCGCCGCAATCGCCGCGCCCGCCACGGTGCCGAGCGCGGCGTAGAGCGCGCCGTTCTCGCCGCCGGCCCTGGGCCGGGACCGCCGCTGACCGTTCGGGCCCCCACCCCGATGTCGCCGCCGCCTCGCGGTCGAGATCCGCTCGGACGCCGCGTGCCCGAGCCGCTCGACCTGCTCCGGGAGCTCGAGGTGGCGCAGCTGACGGGTCACTCGCCGGCGGGCCTCCCGGCCTGCATCGGTCGCTACGAGAAGTGCCACCCCGGCGCCCACCGCGGCCGCCAGTGCGATCGTGCCGAGACTGCCGCTCCGCGCCGCGCGCGGCTCGTCCAGGATGTCGAACTCGGTCATGCTTGCAGCTCCGGTCGGGGCAATGGAAGACCCCATGATTCCATTTCGCGTCCCGTGCGGCTGTGACTCAGGGCACAGGCGCCGCCAGGGTCTCCTCCGGCTCGGGCTCGACCACGACCGGCCGGGAAATGCTGTCGGCCAATGCCTCGGGGATCTTCCGGGGAAGGTCCGGCGGCCGTTCGGCGAGGCCGCCCTGCATGCGCCGGAGGATGTACGCCTGGCGCCACCGCATCCGCCCCGGCTGGTGCGATGGATTCGACGCGAGCGGAAACGGAAGCGAGCCGGCCAGGGCAGCTGCCTCGCTTCGCGTCAGGGACGCCGCGGGCCGGCCGAAGTACGCCCGGCTCGCCGCCTCCACACCCCACACGCCGTCCCCCAGCTCGGCCACGTTCACATAGAGCTCGAGCACGCGTTCCTTGCCCAGGGCCAGCTCCAGCCGGTACGCGGTGACCGCCTCCTTCAGCTTCCGGAGCGGGTTCCGCGAGGGCGAGAGATAAAGGTTCTTGGCCAGCTGCTGCGAGATGGTGCTGGCGCCACGAAGCGCTTCCCGCCGCTCCCACGCACCGCCAAGGGCCCGCCCGAGCTCCACCATGTCGCGCGGCGACGTCCAGGAGAACCCGTCGCGCCGATACCCGAGTGCGCGCCGCACCTCGATGAAATCGATGCCCCGATGGGTCCAGAACCGGTGGTCCTCCCCGACGAGGACGGCCCGCGGAAAGTGACGCGAGATCGAGTCGAGCGGGACGGGACGATAGGCCTCGATCCCGCCACGCATCCGCATGAAGGCGGTTTCCCGTGGGAAGTGCGTACGGTACCAGGCGGGAGGCGGCCAGACGGCAAACAGCCACAGCACGAAGAGCGCTGTGGCTGCGGCCGAGGCGAGGAGGATCCGGCGGGTAATGCTCACCGGCTCACCGGCTCAGCGCGAAGCGATCGGCGTGACCTGGATCGTGCCCGACTGCATCGCCTGGATCGACTGGCCGACCTCGGGAACCGTGATCGTCACCTCGTTCGTCTCGGTGCCGTCGAGTCCCGCGGGCCGTCCGTCCATCCCGAGGAAGTGCGTGAACCGGCGCGCGCCCTTCGACTCCATCTCGAGGGTGCGGCCGAGCTGCGAGCCGGTCCCCTCGCGGGTGAATGTCCCCGTCGCAACGATCGGCAGGACCGATTCGCCCCGGCGAGTGGCCGGCGTCCCTGCGACGTACTCCATGACGGCGCGCTCCTGCACGTCGAAGTTGTCCGCCTTGGTCGGTGCGTCGGTCGTGTCGCTCCACCGGGCGCCGGCGCGGATCGAGTTGCCAGGGAGCCGGGGAAAGAGCAGTTGGAGCAGGGCGCCCACCTGGTCGCCGATCGTGCTCTGGCGCGTGGGCCGGAGATCGCTCAGCTCGCCATCGGCGGCGACGTTGGCGGTCCACCGGGTTCCGCGCGCGCTGTCCAGCGACGCCTGGGGGACGGGCGCCCCCGAGACCTCGAGCGAGTCGAGGGACACCTCGGCGCGGAGGCCCGTCCCGCGCTTCTCGGTCTCCACCGACAGCCAGGCACTCCGCCGGAAGTTCTGCCGCTGCTCGCTTCCGTCGGGCATCGTGACCGAGACGGTGTCGTACCGGTCGATCCGAAAGCGGGACGACCCGGCGGCGTACTCGATCTCGCGCCCGCGCCCCTCGGACGGTGCTGCCACCTCCGCCGGCGCTTCGCGCGAGGGCGCGGGCGCAGGGCTCCGCTCCGGCTGGGACGCGGATGCGCAGCCGGAGACGAGCGCGATCAGGCCAAGGGCCCGCTTCACCGGAGCAGGGTGATGGTGACCGCGGAGACGGTCGACATCGGAATCGGCTCGGCGCTCTGCGGCACGCTGAACGACATGTTGGCGTTGTCGTTGAAGTTGCCATCCACCAGAAAGCCCTGCGCCGCGCGCTGGAACGTCCCGGTCTGCGTGCCGGTGCCTTCGAACGCCACCCCGGCGTCGTTGGCGCCACCGACCGAGTAGGTCCCGCTGACGTCGAGCTTCATCGTCTTGTCGCTGCCGACGGTGGCGCCGTCGGTAGCCTTGTAGGTCACGATCGACCGGCGGCTCGTCGGCATGCCGTTCGCCGTGTCGGACGTCGCGGTGGTGTCCGTCCAGGTATCGCCCGGCTTGGCATTCGGCTTCACGGCGGGAAAGAGGCTGTGCAGGAGGCCGCGCAGCGCGGTCCCGCCGCCCGCGGTCGAGTCGGCCGACTTCTCGCTGAAGTTGGTGAGCTTGCCGTCGGCTCCGATGAAGGCCGAGCCGCTCGCACCCTTGCTCCGGTTCAGCACGGCCGTGATCGTCGGCTCCGCGTCTGCGTCGGGAATGAGCGAATCGACGGTGCCGCGAACGGTCCGGCCCCCCGCGCTGTCGTCCACGACGACGGTGAGGTACGCCGAGTAGCCCATGGCGACCTTCTGCTCGCCCTGGCCCATGGCGCTGGCGTCGATGGTCTGCTCCATCCGCTGCACGATCTTGTACTTGAGCGTCGTCGGTGCCGCGGCTTCACCGATCGGAAGGAAAAAGGCGCTCGAGGCAAAGGCGGCGAGCGTGAGTGAACGGCGATGCATGGGTCCTCGACGGGCTGGAGTCTCTCGGGCAGGACCACCTCCTGCGCCGAACCGGATATTCCCGGGACCGGAAAAATACGCAACGGCCCCCAGGAGTGCACCTGGGGGCCGTTGCAAGGGCCGGGCCGTAAGCCGAGTTCTGTTCCGCCGGGTGCGACCCCGGGGGATGGTCATCTGTCTGGGACGGTCGTCGCCGACCGCCTCGAGCAGCCTACCCGCGGCTCCCCGCTTGCGCGGGCTTGTCGGTGTGGGTCACACCTCGCCGCTTATTTGGCCTTGCTCCGACTGGGGGTTGCCGTGCCACCGCTGTTGCCAGCGGCGCGGTGGGCTCTTACCCCACCGTTTCACCCTTACCGGCAGGTTGCCCTGCCGGCGGTCTGTTTTCTGTGGCCCTGTCCGTCGCCTCGCGGCGCCCAGGCGTTACCTGGCAGTCTACCCGATGGAGCTCGGACTTTCCTCGGACACCCGAAGGCGCCCGCGACCATCGCATCCGACCCCGCGTGAAATCTAGCCGGCCGCCCGCCGACGGACCAGCAGGACCCCTCGCGCGCCCCACGACCTGCACCACCCGGACCCGCTCCCCCGCGCGGCGCGCCACCGCATCCCGCGTCCCGAGTCCCTCGCCCTCAGGACATCGCCTCCCCCAGCGCCGCCAGCCCCAGTCGCGCCTCGCGCAGGTACGGCTCGAGCGCAGGATCGGCTCCGCTCCACTGCGCCAGCACGCGCTCGTACTCCTGCCGCGCCTCGCGAACGTGACCCATCTTGGCGTGCGCCGCGGCCCGGAGGAGCCGCACCTGTCCCACCATGCCCCAGCGCGGATCGAAGCCGCGCGAGGCCGACACGTCCGGCTCGAAGGTCGAAAGCAGGTCGAGCGTGGTCTGGTAGTCGCCCAGGAGGTAATAGGCGCGGGCCGCGAGCGGACGGTGGTAGACGACGTACGCCGTCTTCCGCATGGTGGTGTCCGGCTCGGTAAGGGCGCGCCGCGCTGCCGCGGAGTCGTCCCGCTGCAGTGCGAGGAGCGCCTCGACTTCCCGAGCCGGCCCTTCCCCGGTCAGCGCCCGCAGTTCGACGAGCGCGCTCGTGTCCCCTTCGACGCCCGTGAACAGGCCGACCGCGGCCGCCGCGCCGCTCGCGACGAGCGGCTTCCGGCGCTCCGGCGGTGCCGTGCGTGCCGCCTCGGCTGCGCTCTGCCACACGCGGCGCATGGAGCCCGCCGGAGCGCCGGTCGCTGCATAGAGCTGCCCCAGCGCCATCCGTCCCCAGTGGTCGCCCCCGCCTGCGACGGCAGTGAGCGCCGGGTAGACCGTCTGCCGCACCCGGTCCGCCAGCTCGATCGCGCGTTCCGCGTTCCCGAGGTCTCCCTGATAGGCAAAGACGTTCACC
>JBLNHD010000088.1:0-6754 GCA_050268825.1 Gemmatimonadota bacterium | reverse complement strand
TCCCGACCCACCCCTGCACCTTGCCGGCGATGAGCTCCCGATGCCCACCGGCCAGCGCGCCGCCGATCGGGCGTTCTCCCACCTCCGCCGCCACCCGATCGATGAATCCGCCGATCATTCGCGCAAAGTCGTCGCTCTCCGCCCACGCGGCGACACGGTCCGCCACCTTCGGCGCGAGCCCGGCCACCGCGTCATCGAGCGAGCGCACGACCTCCGGGCTCAGCTGCTCGCGCAGGGGCCCGCGCTCCTGCTCGAGGAGGGTGCCGAGCGCGCCGCCGATCGCGTCGGTGAACGCGGCACGTACGGCGGGCGCGCCGAGCCGTTCGCTCAGGTCCTCGGGCGTCAGGAGCCGCTCGCCGACGGTCTTCCCGATGCTCTTCGCCAGCCGCTCCTTGTTCTTCGGGATGGCGCCCTGGAGCTTGAACGGCCCGATCCCGCGCAACTCGTAGGGATGAAAGAGCATCCAGATGGCGACGGCATTCGTGATGCCGCCCGAGATCGCGCCGACGGCGATCGTGACGAGCCCCTGCACCAGCGTGGCGGAATCCATGGGTCCGGAAAGTAGGAGCGGCCGGGGGAAAAAAGAATCGGCCGGGCGCACCCGGCCGATTCGCAGTCGGACACCGAGGCGGCCGCGCTTCGGCGCGCGGCCGCGTCAGCTCCCCGGCGCCAGCCGGTATCGAAGGCCCGGCCGCCCCTCGACGTCCGCTGGCTCGAGCCGCGCCTGATAGCCGGCTCGCCGGACGGCCGCGAGGCGGGCGCCGGTTCCGGTGACAAAGCGATCGCGGCTGCGCGCGTCGTCGAAGGCGATCAGCCACTCGAGCGCGGGGCCGCCGGGCGCCTCACTGACCCGATACCGGTCCCCCGCCCAGCCAAGCGGAACCGTGTACGCCACCTCCTCCTGGCCGGCGAGCACCGCGCCGAGAATCCGGATCTCGACCTCGCCGAGCGCGTCTTCGTGCAGCACGGCGCCGGCCGGCTCGGGCAACGCGATGGCGAGGGGGCGATCGCCCGCGGCATACCGGTCCGGATGCAGGATCTGTTCGGTGGACTCCGGCATCCGCGGCCCGTACGGCATCGTGTCGGCGTGCGGCGAGCCGGCCCACCAGCGCATGAACTCCGCGCCTTCGATATACGGAAAGATCAGCGTCTCGCGCACGATGAGCGGCGCCGCGGCGAACTGCGGCATCGCCTGCTGCGCGTTGCGCGCCTGCTCGCGGAAGAGCGCCCAGATTCCCGGATCCGAGAGCGCGTCGCTCCCGGTGACGGCGCCGATCGACGCCACCATCGCCTGCCCTTCCAGCACGGCCTGGGCGGCCGTCGCGCGGTCGTTGCTCCCGCGCTGGTCGAGGATGGAGTCGAGCGGGAGATACTGTCCCTGCAGCGCGTGCACCATTTCGTGCGCCGCCATGATGCGGAGCTGGTCGGGAGGCGCGCCGCTCACGCCGAAGAGCGTCGCGGAGTCGGGGTCGTAGAAGCCGACGACCTGTTCGGTGAGCAGGTCCAGCATCAGCGCGCGCAGCTGGAGGGTATCGGCGATCAGGCCGAAGAGCCGATACGCCGTCTCGATGCCATGGAGCCGCTCCGGCGGAAGCTCCTCGTCGAGCTTCGCCTCGAGATAGCGCCGCACCTGCTCGCGCGAGCGGACGGCCGACCGGGCCGGCTCGCGGAACCGCAGCCCGACCGCCTGCTCGACGGCGGGACGCAGCGTGTCCACGAGGGCCGCGAAGTGCGCGCCGGCTTCGTCGGCGGTCGGCGTGCGGGGCGCCTCTCCCCGGCAGGCCATGGCGAGGAGAACGACGGGGAGGAATCGGCGCATCAGAGCCCCACGTAGCCGGTGTACCAGGCGAGCAGCGACGGCCCCGCGATCCAGGTCGCGGCGGCGCCGAGCGCGAGGAAGATCCCGAAGGGCACGAGCTTGTCGCGGTTGAAGAACTGGATCGGGACGAACACGAGCGTGCCGAGAAAAGCGCCGAGGAAAACGGTGATGAGCACGCCCTTCCAGCCCACGAACGCCCCCACCATCGCCATCATCTTGATGTCCCCCCCGCCCATCGCATCCTTCTTGAAGAGCATCGAACCGAAGAACCCGACCGCATAGAGGAGCGCGAAACCGGCCGCGGCGCCGATCGCGGCGTGCAGCAGCGCGCTCCAGCCGCCGAACGCCGCGAGCACGAGCCCGATGACGAGTCCGCCGAGCGTGAACTCGTCGGGAATGATGTACGCGCGGAAATCGGTGACGGCGATGCCGAGCAGGATGGTGAAGAAGATGGCCCCGGCGAGCGC
Source organism: Gemmatimonadota bacterium (assembly GCA_050268825.1). Lineage (GTDB taxonomy): Bacteria > Gemmatimonadota > Gemmatimonadetes > Gemmatimonadales > GWC2-71-9 > CAMLLJ01. The sequence goes on along the minus strand of JBLNHD010000088.1, from coordinate 4,468 downwards.
CTCGAGCGTGATGCCGTGGCGCCACGCCATGTACCCCCAGACGAGCCCGGTCGCGAGCTCGACCATCGGATAGAGCGCGGAGATCGGCTCGCGGCAGTTGCGGCAGTTCCCGCCCAGCACGAGCCAGGAGAGGACCGGGATGTTGTCGTACGGCTTGAGCTCGCTCCCGCACCGCGGGCAGCGCGAGCGGGGGCGGACGACCGATTGCTTCGGCTCGGCGCCCCAGCGCACGATGCAGACGTTGAGAAAGCTTCCGAAGATGAGACCGAAGACGCCCGCGATCGCGGCCGCGCCGAATCCCGGGTTCACCAGGTCAACGCCCACGCAGCACCTCGTAGAGAAGGATGCCGGCCGCCACGCCGACATTGAGCGACTCGGCGTCCGGTGCAAGCGGGATGCCGACGCGGACGGCGGCGGCGGCCTCGAGGCGCGGCGACACCCCGGCGCCCTCATTGCCCACGACGACGGCGACCGGGTGCCGCCGCGCGCTGCGGCGCTCGACGGCCTCCGCCAGCGGCGCTCCATCGGCCGCCGTGATCCAGAGCGCCACACCGGCCGCGTCCGCCCATGCGAGGAACTCGTCATGCGAGGCGTGGACGGCGGGAGCGCGGAACAGCGCCCCCATGCTGCCGCGGAGCACCTTCGGGTTGCCCAGCTCGGCGGTGCCAGGGAGCGCCACGACTCCCGCCGCCCCGAGCGCGAACGCCGTCCGCAGCATTGTGCCAACGTTGCCGGGATCCTGCACGGCATCCAGGACGAGCACGGCCCCATTACCCGGGGCCATGTGATCCAAGCTCCAGCGCCGGGGCTCGACGACCGCCACTATTCCCTGCGGATGCTCCGTGTCCGCCAGACGGTCGAGTTCCGGCGCCCCGACTTCCTCGAGGGGGACGCCGGCCGACGCGAGTGCGGCCTTGAGCGCCCTCCCGCGCGGGGTACCTTCCAGCGCGGGAGCAACCGCCGCCCCGCGGATCGGGACGGCCGCCGCGAGCGCTTCCTCGACGAGGCGCACGCCCTCCGCCAGCACGAGGCCGCGACGCTCGCGCCCCTTGCGCCGGTGGAGATCCCGAATCGTGGTCTGCAAGGAGCTGCTCATGATGACTCTCTCGAGAACCGTTGCCGCCACCTGCCTCGCCGCGGTGCTCGCCTGCGCGCCGTCGGTCCAGCAGGAGCAGCAGATGGGCGACGACTACGCCGCGGAGATCGAGCGCACCATGCCGCTCATCAAGGAATCGAGCATCCGCTCCGCGTTCCTCACCTCGGTCGCACCGCTCCGCCAGGTGACACGGCGCAAGGATCTGCCGTGGGACTTTCAGATCGTCAACTCGGACCAGGTCAACGCGTTCGCGGTGCCGGGCGGGCACATCTACATCTTCCGCGGCCTGATCGAGCGCGCCAATCACTGGGACGAGTTCGCCGGCGCCGTGGCCCATGAGATCGGACACGTGGATCTCCGCCACTCCGCGCAGCAGATGGGCAGCGCTTCGGCGGCGAACACCGGACTCACGCTCGCCTACGTGCTGCTGGGGCGCCAACCGAGCGCCGGCGAGCAGGTCGCGCTCGGCGTGGCGGGCACCGCCGTGTTCGCCAAGTTCTCGCGCGACGACGAGCGCGAAGCCGATTCGATGGCGGTGGCGTACCTGACCGAAGCCCGGATCGACCCATCCGGCATGGTGGACATGTTCCGCACCCTGCAGAACCTTCAGGCGCGCGATCCGAGCAAGGTCGAGCTCTGGTTCGCGTCACACCCGATGCCGGCGGAGCGCATCTCGAACACCGAGCGCTACATCGCCAGCACGCCCGGCGCGCGCGCGGCGACGAGCAGCGGCCGGGACGACCTCGACGCGTTCAACACGCTGAAGCAGCGGCTTCGCGCCCTGCCCCCCGCGCCGAAGGAACTGCGAACGCCGTGAAGATCGCGCTGACGATCGCGGGATCCGACTCGGGAGGCGGCGCCGGCATCCAGGCCGACCTCAAGACGTTCCACCAGTTCGGCGTCTTCGGCACCTCCGCGATCGTGGCGCTGACCGCGCAGAACACGCGCGGCGTGCGCGCCGTGCACGCCGCGCCGGTGGAATTCGTCCGCCAGCAGCTCGATGCGCTCGCAGAAGACCTTCCGCCGGATGCGGTCAAGACCGGGATGCTGGCGGAGCCGGCGCTCGTCATGCTGGTGGCGGCGGTCGTACGCGAACGCGGGTGGGCGCCGCTCGTCGTGGACCCGGTGATGGTCGCCACGTCCGGGGACCGGCTGCTCACGGCCGCCGCCGAAGCCGTCGTTCGCGCGGAGCTCCTGCCGCTCGCCACGCTCGTGACGCCCAACCTCGACGAGGCGGAGCTCCTCACCGGACAGGCGGTGCGCGATGCGGACGCGATGGAGCGCGCCGGCGAGCACCTCCTCCGGCTCGGCGCCGGTGCCGCGCTGGTGAAGGGCGGACATCTCGCCGGGGCAACGGTCCTGGATCTCCTCGTGACCCCGGAGGGGACGCGCCGCTTCGAGCGCCCGCGCATCGACACCACCTCCACCCACGGCACCGGCTGTACGCTTTCCGCCGCGATCACCGCGGGACTCGCGCTCGGCCGCCCGCTGGAAGACGCCGTCGAGGTGGCCATCGACTTCGTGTACCGCGCAATGGAGTCGGCGCCGGCACTCGGTGGCGGGCACGGACCGCTCAACCATCAGGTGACGCCCGCCGTCCTGCGCTGACCGGCCCTACGCCCGCTTGACGACCTCCGCCACGATCGCGCCGAGGTCCCCTTTCACCCGGTCGGCCACTTCCATCACTTCCGCATGGGAGAGCTTCGCCGCCGTGGTGCCCGCGGCGGGGTTCGTGATGGTGGAGATGCCGAGGCACCGGATGCCCCTCGCCCGCGCGGCGATCACTTCGACTACCGTGGACATCCCGACCGCATCGGCGCCCAGCCGCTCGAGCATCCGGACCTCGGCACCGGTCTCGTAGCTCGGGCCGGGGAGCCCTGCGTACACCCCTTCCTCGACCGCGATCCCCCGCTCGCGTGCCACTTCGCGCGCGAGGTCACGAAGCGCGGGGTCGTAGGCCTCCGTCATGTCCGGAAAGCGCTCGTCATGCGGGAGGGCCGAACCGGTGAGCGGGTTGACCCCGGTAAGGTTGAGATGATCCGAAATGAGCATGAGGGTGCCGGCCCGGTAGGTGCGCCGGATGGCGCCCGCTGCGTTCGTCAGGATCAGGGTCTTCACGCCGAGCTCTGCGAACACCCGCACCGGGAGCGCGGCCACGGTGGCCGAATGGCCCTCGTACATGTGAAACCGGCCGCTCTGCATGAGCACATCGCGCCCGCCGAAGTCGCCGAGCACAAGCTCGCCGCCGTGGCCCTGCACCGTGGGGAGGGGAAAGCCGGGGATTTCGCCATAGGGAATACGGACGGCGTCGCGCACCCGGTCGGTGAGGCCCCCGAGTCCCGATCCGAGCACCACGCCGAAGCGGGGCGCCTTCTGTCCGGCGCGTGCGCGGATCGCGGCGGCCGCGGCGGCGATCGCGTCGGTGCGCTCGGTGCCGGTCATACCAGCATCCCGGCAATGGACGCCGACGTGAACGCCGCGAGGTTGCCCGCGATCATCGCGCGGAGGCCGAGCTGTGCGATCTCGCCGCGGCGCTCCGGCGCGAGGCCGCCGATGCCGCCGATCTGAATCGCGATCGACGAGAAGTTGGCGAACCCGAGCAGGGCGTAGGTCAGGATGACTGCGCTGCGCGGCGTGAGCGCCACGCCGCTGCCGAGGTCGGCGCCGAACTGGGCATACGCGACGAACTCGTTCAGCGTCGTCTTGATGCCGATGAGGCTCCCGACGTACGCCGTGTCCTGCCACGGCGTCCCCATCACCCACGCGAGCGGGCGGAGGAGGAAGCCGAGAATGCCCTGCAGGCTCAGGCCGTCGATGCCGACGAGCCCGCCGGCCGCACCGAGCAGGTAGTTGAGCAGTGCGACCAGCGCGACGAACGCCATGAGCATGGCCGCGACGTTGATCGCGAGCTGTACGCCTTGCGCGGCACCCCCGGCCGCGGCCTCGATGACGTTCGAGTCGGTCTTCTCGACGTCGAGCTTGAGCGAGCCGCGCGTGACGGGCTCGCCGGTTTCCGGACGGATGATCTTGGAGAGGTAAAGACCGGCGGGAGCATTCATCACGCTGGCTGCGAGAAGATGGCTCGCGATCGTCGGGAAATAACCGGACAGCATCCCGACGTAGGCCGCGAGCACGCCGCCGGCCACCGTCGCGAAGCCGCCGACCATCACCGTGTTCAGCTCGGACGGCGTGAAGGTCTTCACGAACGGCTTGATGAGGAGCGGTGCCTCGGTCTGCCCGAGGAAGATGTTGCCGGACGCCGACAGCGTTTCGGCGCCGGACGTGCGGAGCGTCTTCTGCATGACCCAGGCGATGGCCTTCACGATCGCCTGCATGACATTCAGGTAATACAGCACCGACATCAGCGCTGAG
>JBLNHD010000087.1:0-8938 GCA_050268825.1 Gemmatimonadota bacterium | reverse complement strand
AGCACCTTCAGGTCGGGGCGCTGCTCCCGCGCCTTGTCGGCCAGGCGCGTGCACCAGGTCGGTGATCTCGTAGCCGCCCTGCTCGTTCAGCGAGACGTGGACGGCATTGGTGTCGCCGAAGAGGTTGTGGAGGTCGCCCAGGATCTCCTGGTAGGCTCCGGTGAGGAAGATGCCGAGGATGTACGGCTCGGCCGCCGAGGCGGGGTGCAGCTCGAGCGACGGCTTGCCCTTCCGCCCTCCCACGAAGCGATCGATCACGCCGTCCGAATCGCAGGTCACGTCCTGCAGCGTGCCGCGGCGGCTGGGCCGCTCGTCGAGCCGGTGGATCGGCATGATCGGGAAGAGCTGGTCGATGGCCCAGTTGTCGGGCAGCGACTGGAAGACCGAGAAGTTGCAGAAATACCGGTCCACCAGCTCCGCCTCGATGTGCGCGATGATCTCCGGATGCGCGGCGCGGTCGTCGCCCACGAGGTTCTGGATGGCGTTCAGGGTGCAGAGATAGAACTGCTCCGCATCGGCCTTGTCCCGCAGCGAGAAGACGCCGCTCGCGAAGTATTCGTTGGTGCGCTCCTTCGCGTAGATCGTGTCGTGAAAGGCCTCGTCCACGCGCTCGAGCGAGAGCGTCTCGAGCGTCTCCTGCATTTCGATGAGGAGCGGGTGCGGTTCCGCTTCGCTGATGACCGGCGGCACCGGCTCCACCTGCGACTCGACGTCGATCACGTTGATCAGGAGGAGCGAATGGTGCGCGGTGAGGGCGCGCCCCGATTCCGAGATCAGGTGCGGCATCGGAAGCTCGTGCGTCCGGCAGACCGTCCCGATCGTGTAGACCACGTCGTTCGCGTACTCGCGCATCGTATAGTTGACGCTGGCCGGCCGCGTCGAGCGGGAGCCGTCGTAGTCGACACCGAGCCCGCCACCCACGTCCACGTGCGAGATCTCGAAGCCCATGCTGCGCAGCTCGACGTAGAACCGCCCGATCTCCTCGAGCCCCGCCTTCACGAACCGGATGTCCGTAATCTGGCTGCCCAGATGAAAGTGCACGAGCCGCAGCAGGTCCTTGCGGCCGAGCGACTCGAGGCGGTCGAGGAGGCGCATGAGCTCCACGGCGCTGAGGCCGAATTTCGACTTCTCCCCGCCGCTCTTGGCCCACCGCCCGGAGCCCTCCGTGGCGAGCTTGATGCGCACCCCGAGCGTCGGGTTGACGTTCATCTCGTCGGCGACGCGGAGGACCACGTCGAGCTCGTGCAGCTGCTCCATCACGATGAAGACGGTGTGGCCCAGCTTCTGCCCCATGAGGGCAAGGCGGAGGAACTCCTCGTCCTTGTAGCCGTTGCAGACGATCACGTGTTTGGTGCTCTCGTTGAGGCCAAGCACTGCCTGCAGTTCCGGCTTGCTGCCGCACTCGAGCCCCACACCGTGCGGCGCGCCGAACTCGACGATTTCCTGCACCACGTGGCGCTGCTGGTTGACCTTGATCGGGTACACCGTGGTATAGGTGCCCTCGTACCCGAATTCCTGGATGGCGCTGGCGAACTTCTCCGCGAGCGTCACGATCCGGGAACGGAGGATGTCCGAGAAGCGCAGCAGCAGCGGGAGGCCGACTCCCTGCGCCTGCAGATCGAGGGCAAGCCGGTAGAGGTCGAGTCCGCGAGCCGGTTTGGCGTCGGGATGGACGGTGACGTGGCCCTCGGGGCTGATCCGGAAGTAGCCGAGGCCCCAGCCGGTCATGTTGTAGAGCTTTTCGGAGTCCTTGGTGGTCCAGCCCGCGGGCGCCGCAACAGTCGTCGTGATAAGGCTCTCCTCGTTGAGGCCGACAGCGAGCACAGAACGTAATGATTGCATCCCGGCCGGGAAAGCACGGCGGCATGGATGATGGTATCCGGCTGTCGTTGAGGCAGGGCCGCTGTGGCGTGCACGCCACGACCTCCTGCCGGGACTCCTTCGGGGGACATCCCCCGAGCGCCCCACGCGACCCCCAATCATCGTAAATTGCTGTACAGCAACAATTTACCCTGCATGTTGACCGGGTGCACCGGTGAGGCACAAACCTCGCATATCCCTTCTGTGGGCGCCCGCCGAGCGGCAGACTCGGAGCGCCGATCCCGTACCGCACCTGCCGCCACTGTCTCAGTAGAGGCTATCGATATGGTCGTCCCGAGTCTGATTCCGACCCGGCGCTTCCCGGATTCCGTGCGCATCGATCTGCAGGTTGCCTATGCCCGCGCCTGGGAAGCACTGACTCAGACGCACGAAGAGCAGGCCGTCGCCTTCGTTCGCCGCCTGCGCAGCCGCCTGAGCGCGGAAGAGGCGCTCCAGCGCTATGTCCGCGAAGTCGCGGTGCCGATCCACATGCAGGAGACCGTGCGGGCGCGGGCGCTCCTGGCGCTCACCCCCGAGGAGCGCACCAGCCACGGCCCCGAGGCGGCCGAGCCCTGGCGTGTCCTCCGTCCCGATCATCTCGTGGACGCGATCCGCCGGCGTGCGCGGTACGTCGAGGATACGACGCTCGCCATCCGGCTCGCCGCCGCGGCCGCGGACGAGGCCGTCGCGGCCACCCACGTGCGGATGGCGCTCGAAGTGGCCCGGGTGCTGGAGCCGGCGCTTCCGCTCGACGAGGCCCTGATGCACTACATTCGTTCATTCGAGCTGGCCTCGGTCCCGGCGCAGCTGGTCTTCCAGCGCGCCATGGCAAACCTCGCCGAAACCGAGATCGAGCTGCCGCTCGAGGCCGCCGTCGAGCCGCCCGTGGTGGTCACACCGCGCCGGTCCGCCGGTCACGTACTCGGGTTGCGCGCGCTCGGCTGATCCCCGCCGAGCGAGCGACGGGCCCGGGTCATCACCCGGGCCCGTCGTCGTTTCCGGCATTCGAGGATTGCCATGAGCTGGTCGTACCGCATTGCACGGATCGCGGGGACCGACGTGAAGGTTCACGTCACCTTCCTGCTGCTCCTCGGATTCTTCTGGGTGAGCGGGGGTCCCGCCGCCGGGCTGCTCCTCCTCGCGCTTTTCGGATGCGTCCTCCTCCACGAATTCGGGCATATCTGGATGGCCGCCCGGTTCGGCGTGCGCACGCCGGACGTGATTCTCCTTCCGATCGGCGGCCTGGCCCGGCTGGAGCGGATGCCGGAAGAGCCGAAGCAGGAGCTGCTCATTGCCATCGCGGGCCCGGTGGTGACGCTCCTGATCGCGGTGGCCTTCTATCTCTGGCTTGCCTCGACCGGCGCGCCGCCGCCGCTCCTGCCCTCCATGCGCGTGGACCCGGGCGGGTTCGTCGAGACGCTGTACCGCATCAACGTCCTGCTCCTGCTCTTCAACCTCCTCCCGGCGTTTCCGCTCGACGGCGGCCGGGTGCTCCGGGCCATCCTCGCCGCCCGGATGGGACTCGTGCGCGGCACGCGGATCGCGGCGTCGATCGGGCAGATGCTCGCCTTCGCCATCGGCTTCTACGCGATCATGAACGGGGAGCTCCTCCTGCTCCTCATCGCCTTCTTCATCTTCACGAGCGCAGGGGGAGAATCGAGCGCAGTCGAAACCCGCGCGGCGGGCCGCGGCCTCGCGGTGCGCGACATGATGGTCACCGACTTCCGCACCCTCCCGATCTACGCCACCCTCGCCGATGCGGCAGAGCTGCTCGTTGCCGGTGAGCAGCGCGAGTTCCCGGTGGTGGACAACATGGGCGCCGTCGAGGGGTTGCTGACGCGCGACGACCTGGTGCGCGGGCTGGCTGCGCGCGGAGCTGGCGGCCTGGCCCGCGACGCGATGAGCTCGGGCATGGCGCCGCTCGAGCCGGACCTGGCATTCGACGAGGCGGTGCAGCGTCTCCGGGCCAGCCGGCTCCCCGCGCTGCCGGTGGTGCACGGGGGCCGGCTCGTGGGCCTCGTCACGCTCGACAACATCACCGACCTCCTCCTGATCCGGCGCGCCGTCGGGAAGTCCTGACCGGACGCCGCCTCAGCACGCCCCGCGGCGCGCGCCGGCCGGCAGGCAGGCAAACCCGTCGCGCGCCCAGAGGCCGGCCCGGCGCTCGCGCGCGGATCGCTGTGCCGCCTCGAGGCGCGCCACGTAGCGTACGTTCGGCGGGACGGTGTACAGCACGGCCCACCCCTCCGCGATCATGGCCTCGTTCACGAGCATCGAATCTCGCCAGACCCAGGCGAGGATCCGCCCGTAGCGATCGCGCCGCGCCGCATCGTACTCGAGCATGACGGTGTCGCCGACGCTCGCATGGGCCCGGAGCGCCTCGCGCGCGAGCGCGTAGATTTCGCCCTGGCTGCGTTCCGGCGTGTCGATGCCGATCGGCCGCACCCGCGGGCCCCCGGCGCAATCGAACGTGTCGCCGTCCACGATGTGGCTGACGACGCAGGGCTCCCGGGACTGGCTCGAGAGTGGCGGCGCGCATCCCGCAAGGAGCGCCACGAGAAAGGCGGATCGTCGCATGACCGGAATCTACGAGGGGCGGGGGCGGACCGTCGCCATCACCGGCGCGAGCGGGATGATCGGCTCCGCGCTCGCCCGCGCCCTCGCGGCGGATGGCGTGCGCGTGCTCCGCGTGGGGCGCCGGGCGGGCGCGAGCACCGATATCCGCTGGGACCCTGCCGCCGGCTCGATCGACGCCGCCGCGCTGGACGGCGTCGACGCTGTCGTCCATCTGGCCGGTGAGAGCATTGCATCGGGCCGCTGGACCCGCGCGCGGATGCAGCGCATCCGGGAGAGCCGCACGGGAGGCACGGCGCTCCTCGCACGCACGCTCGCCGGGCTCGATCGTGTCCCGGCGGTTCTCGTATCGGCCTCGGCGGTGGGGATCTACGGCGACCGCGGTGACGAACTGCTGACCGAAACGTCGCGCCCCGGCAGCGGCTTTCTCCCCGAGGTTGCGGTTGGCTGGGAGGCGAGTGCCGAGCCGGCGCGTGCGGCGGGCATTCGCGTCGTCCATCCGCGTTTCGCAGCCGTGCTTTCCCGGTCCGGCGGTGTCCTCGATCGCCTCCTGCTTCCCTTCCGCCTCGGACTCGGGGGGCCGATCGGCCGGGGCACGCAGTGGATGCCGCTCGTCTCGCTCGACGATGCGGTCGGCGCGATTCGCCACCTCGCGGGCACCCCCGGCCTGTCGGGCCCGTTCAACGTCTCGCTGCCGACGCCGGTGACCAACGCCGAGTTTGCCCATGCGCTTGGCCGTGCGTTGCACCGGCCGGCGGTATTGCCGGTTCCGCCCGCGGCGCTGCGCCTCGCCTACGGGCAGCTCGCCGACGAGCTCCTCATCGCGAGCGCCCGGGTGGTCCCGGCGGCGCTGGAAGCCAGCGGCTTTCGCTTCCAGCACCCGACGCTCCGGGCGGCGCTCGAGGCGGCGCTCGCGTGAGCTCGCGAAGCGATCCACAGGGGCGGAGCGCCGTCGTGCTCCTGTCGGGCGGAATGGATTCCGCGATCTCGGCGGCGATCGCCCGAAGCGAGGGGTTCGCCGTCCATGCGATCAGCTTTCGCTACGGGCAGCGGCATGCGGTCGAGCTCGAAGCCGCCGCGCGGATCGCACGCTCGCTCTCCGTTGCACGGCATCTCGTCGTCGATGTGGACCTGACCGCCATCGGCGGCTCGGCGCTGACCGACGCGATCCCGGTGCCGACTCACCGATCCGCGGCCGAGATCGGCGCCGGCGTGCCGCCCACCTACGTTCCCGCGCGGAATACCGTATTCCTCTCCCTGGCGCTGGGCTGGGCTGAAGTCCTTGGCGCCCGGGACATCTTCATCGGCGCCAACGCCGTGGACTACAGCGGCTATCCCGACTGCCGACCGGAGTATCTGGCCGCGTTCGAGCGTCTGGCGCAGCTCGCGACCGTGGCCGGCACCGAGCGCGGAGAGCGTTTCACCGTGCACGCTCCGCTGCTCCGGCTCAGCAAGCGGGAGATCGTCGAGCGGGGTCTGGCGCTTGGCGTGGACCTGGCCCTGACGCGCACCTGCTATGCCCCCGATCCGGGCGGGCACGCGTGCGGCCGGTGTGATGCCTGCCTCCTCCGGCTCAAGGGCTTCGCGGAAGCCGGCGCCGAGGATCCGATTCCCTACGTCGGCTGAGACTGCGACCGGGGCCGCCACCCTGCTACCTTCCCCGCATGTCGTATGCGGTCAAGGAAATCTTCTACACGCTTCAGGGAGAAGGCGCGCAGACCGGCCGGCCGGCCGTCTTCTGCCGCTTTGCCGGGTGCAACCTCTGGAGCGGGCGGGAGGCGGATCGCGCGAGCGCCATCTGCCAGTTCTGCGATACCGACTTCGTGGGTCTTGACGGCGACGGCGGCGGCCGGTTCGACTCGGCCGCGGCGCTCGCGGATGCGGTAGCGGCCGCATGGGCCGGCGGCGGCGGGAGGCCGTTCGTGGTGTGCACCGGCGGGGAGCCGCTCCTGCAGCTCGATCCGCCGCTGGTGGACGCCTTGCACGCATGCGGCTTCGAGATTGCCGTCGAAACGAACGGGACCCAGGAGCCGCCGCCCGGTCTCGACTGGATCTGCGTGAGCCCCAAGGCCGGCGCCCCGCTGCGACTGCAGCGGGGCAACGAGCTCAAGCTCGTCTATCCCCAGGACGGTGCCGAACCGGCGCGTTTCGAACGGCTCGACTTCGACCATTTCTTCCTGCAGCCGATGGACGGGCCGCAGGCGGCGATGAACACCTCCGCGGCGCTCGCCTATTGCCTGGCGCATCCGCGCTGGAGACTGAGTCTGCAGACACATAAGTTGCTCGGCATTCGATAAGGCGGAGCCCGCGGAGGCCACGACCGCGGCCACCGTCACCGTCACCGGCATCGACCGCCACCGCTCACCCGACGACCCGAATGCACGGTTACTCCGATCGCGTCAGTCACGCCTTTGCCTTCTCGGCGAAGTACTACGGCTCCCGCCTGCCGGCGACGAGCCCGATGGCCTACCTCGCGCATCCTGCCAACGTCGCGGTCATCCTCGCGCGCTACGGAGCGGACGAGGTCACGGTGGTGGCCAGCATCCTGCACCACGCGCTGGAGGAAGCCAGCGCGGGGCAGCGCGCCGAGCTGGAGCAGAAGGTGCGGGACAAGTTCGGGCCCGTCGTCCTCGGGGTGGCGCTGGACGCCCTCGAGCCGCGTTACGATCCGCGGGGCCTGGAACGGCCCTGGCGCGCCTGCAAGCACGAATTCCTCGCCCATCTCGCGGAAGCGGAGCCGCGCGCGCTCGACATCTGTGTGGCCGAGGAAATCCAGGGGTGCGGCAACACCGCGACGTCGCTGCGCCGCCTGGGCGCCGAGTATGTGCGCACGGTTTCGCGGGCGACGTCTGAGCAGACGGTCTGGTGGTATCGGTCGATGCTCGAGGTGCTCGAGGCACGAAGCGACTGGCCGGGCCGGATCATGCTGGCGGAGCTCAGGACGATGAGTGCCCAGCTGGTGCGCAACCTGCGGACGAGGGAGGAAGGCTCATGAAGGGATGGATGTGGGGTGGGGTGCTGCTCGCGGCGGCGGCAGGGTGCGGACTCCCGGCGCCGCCGCCACCGACCAATCCGATGCGCTTCCTCCTCGTCAACGACGTGTACGTACTGGACACGCTCGCGGACGGCACGGGCGGGCTGGCGCGCGTCGCGTCGATCCGCAAGCGGATCGCGTCGGAAGGGCCCACCCTCTTCGTCCTTGCCGGTGACGTCCTCTCACCGAGTCTCCTCAGCAAGTACTACTCCGGCCGGCAGATGGTCGAGGCGTTCAATGCGGCGGGGCTCGACTATGCGACGTTCGGCAACCACGAGTTCGAGCTCGCGCGCGATACGCTCGTCGCGCGGATCGGAGAATCGAAGTTCAAATGGCTTTCCGCCAACTGCACGGAGGCGGGCGGGACGGCCTTCCCCGGCGTGCTCCCCTGGGACACGGTGCGGATGCATGGGCGCCTCGTCGGCCTCTTCGGGCTCACGATGCCGGGGCGGTACCGCAGCTATGTGCAGTGCACCGATCCCGACAGCGCAGCCGCGCGCGCCATCGACGCGCTCGACCGAATCGGCGCCAGCTTCATCATCGGGCTGACGCACCAGTCGATCGGGGCTGACCGTGCCCTGCTCCGCCGGGAGCCCGAGCTCAACCTGATCCTCGGCGGCCATGAGCATCACGCGATCAGCGAGGCCGCAGACGCGCGGCACATTCTCAAGGCGGACGCAAACGGCCGCTCGGTCCAGTTCGTGACCGTCTGGGGCGGCGAAGGTGCGTGGCGCCAAGCCGTCAACCTGATCCGGGTGGATGCCGCGACGCGACCGGATACCGCGGTCCTTCGAATCACGGCCGCCTGGCAGGACAGCCTCCGCCGTCGTCTCGGTCCGGAGCAGGTCGTCGGCCAGGCGGGGGAGCCGGTCGATGCCCGTGACGCCGTCTCCCGTCAGGGCGAGAGCGCGATCGGGCGGCTGGTTACCGACGCGATGCGGTCCGGTACCGGCGCCGACGTGGCGCTGCTCAACTCGGGCACGCTGCGCCTCGATGATGTCGTGCCCGCCGGTCCGGTCACGAATTACACGATCGAGTCGCTCTTTCTCTTCCCCGATGAGGCGCGCACGGTGACGTTCCCGCTCACCGGAGCCCGGCTGCGCGCCGTCCTCGAGCACGGGGTCTCCGATCGGAGTCTCGGGGCCGGTCCGTTCCTGCAGGTGTCGGGGATCTCCTTCACCTACGATCCCTCCCGCCCGGAGGGCTCGCGGATCGTCGGAGACATCCGACGCGCAGGGAGCGGCGTGATCGGCCCCGATGATACCGTCCGCGTAGCGTTCGGGGTCTATCCGGCCTGCGAGGGAGGAGACGGCTACCGGATTCCCGAGGCCGCCGAGGCCTGCCGCACGTGGGAGCAGGCCCCGCGAGCCGCGGATCTCGTCATCCGCCATGTTCGGGAGGGGTTGAACGGGCAGGTCACGGCCCCGCCCCCGGGTCGCATAATCCGGCAGGGCTCCTAGAAAACACGAA
>JBLNHD010000086.1:0-5097 GCA_050268825.1 Gemmatimonadota bacterium | reverse complement strand
GGTTCGGGTAGCGGCCCGCATTCTCGAAGCCATAGCGGTACCCGCCACGATAGTACTCGAAATCACGGTCCGAACGCGCATACGGGCGTGAGCTGAAATTGTCTCTCCACCACCGCTCCTCGGTATTCCAGTCGCTGCGGCTGGTGTCCGTGAAGTTCCGCTGATTTGCCATTCGAGTCCTCCTCTTTGGGATGTCGCCTTGCCTGCTCCTTTGCCCTGTCACGGCGGTCTCCTTCCTGAATGTGTACGCCAACCGCAGCGGAAAGGACGTGACCAGACTCACACTGCGCCGGCGATCGGGCTGGGCACATCCGATGGCGCCCCGCAAGCCGGAGTCGAATCCCGGCAGTCGTAAGCGTGGTCACATACCCGGGCAGGACGCATCCGTAGCTTCGGACAGAGCGGGTTCACCTTCCTCCGAGGTCCACATGACGTTGCTGCTCGATCGCCTGCAGAAGCTCGCCGCACTCCCGCCTTCCGAACACCCGGTCATCAGTCTCTACCTGAATGCCCAGCCCAACCAGCACGGGCGGGACGAGTTCGAGCGATGGCTCGACCGGATGGTGACCGAGCGGGCCGCGGACCTTCCCGAGCGCGGCGCGGCACGTGAAAGCTTCGACGCGGACGTAGCCAGGATTCGCACCTGGCTCGCCGATGAGCTCGATCCCTCGACCAACGGAATTGCGCTCTTCGCCTGCGGTGCGAACGGGCTCTTCGAAGCCGTCCAGCTGCAGGCGCCGGTGGACGAGCATCGGCTCTACATCCAGGAGCAGCCGCACCTCTTCCATCTGGCCAGGATCCACGATGCCTACCCGCGATTCGCCATCGTCCGCCTCGACACCAACTCGGCGCAGATCCTCGTGGCATCGCTCGGCCGCGTCGAGCTGGAGCACGGGATCGAGGGCGAGAAGACGAACCGGAGCGAGGCGGGCGGCTGGTCCCAGGCGCGCTTCCAGCGCCGGGCGGACAACCTTTACCAGCAGCACGCGAAGGAAGTCGTGGAATCGCTTCAGGTGATCGTCCGCGAGGAAGGGATCGAACATGTCGTCCTGATCGGTGACGACGTGATCATCCCGCGGCTGCGCGAGGAGCTGCCGAAGGACCTCGACGAGCGGGTGATCGGCGTGCTCCGCCTGGCCTCGACTGCTCCCGATGACGAGGTCGTGACCAGCGCACTGACCGCGATGCGCGAAGCCGACGCCGCGGCCGACCAGCAGAAAGTCGCGGCGGTTCTCGACGCCTGGCATGCCCGAGGGCTCGGCGTCGCCGGCATCGAGGAAACGCTCGCCGCGCTCACGCGCGGCCAGGTGGCCGAGCTGGTCATCTCGGCGCGGTTCGAAGCGGAGCACGAGGCACCGGAGGCGGTCGATGCGGCGGTGCTCCCGGAGGTTCCCACGCGACGCACCCAGACCGTTGACCTTGCCGCGCAGCTGGTGCACCAGGCCCTCGCGACCGGGGCCACGGTGCGATTCATCGAGGAGGAATCGGCGCTCGACGAGGCGGGCGGCGTCGGCGGGATACTGCGCTTCACGCTTCAGGCGGCCTGACGGCCGGAGGACTCATGGGCAAGAACAAGGCGACGGACAGCTACAACAAGGATTACTTCACCGCCGGCGGTATTCCCCAGCCTGCCGCGGAGATCGTTCCGGACGAGGAGAAGGCAAAGCTCAGCCGGCACATGCAGGATGCACAGGAGGGCGAAGTGGAGTTGAGCGGCCCCGACGCGGACCCGGAGATTGCCCGGGCCATGGGGGCCAGGAGGAAGAAGCGCTAGCCCAGCGCCTGAATCAGCTTTGCGAGAGCGCGGCCGCGATGACTCACGGCCGCTTTTTCGTCTGCGGTTGCCTCCCCGAAGGTCTTGCCGAGCTCGTCGCTCAGGAACCAGGGGTCGTACCCGAAGCCGCCCGTCCCGCGCGGCTCGCTCACGATCGTACCCGTGCACGAGCCCTCGAACACCTCGGGGAAGGCCCCGGGGGTGCGCAACAGGACGAGCACGCAGCGATAGCGAGCACGCCGGCGGTCCTCGTCGGCGCCAAGCAGCCTCCGGCGCAACTCCTGGTTGTTCGCCGCATCGACCTCCGCCGGCGATCCGGTGGCGCCCGCCCACCGCCGGGAGCGGACGCCGGGTGCTCCGCCGAGAGAGAGGACTTCAAGCCCCGAGTCATCGGCCAAGGTCGGGAGACCGGAGCGTCTGGCGAAGTATTCCGCCTTGCTGCGCGCGTTGGCCTCGAACGTCTCGCCCTGCTCCAGTGCGTCCTCGATCGGTGATTCCTGGATGCCGGCATCGTCGGGAAATACGACCTCGTGGCCGGCGCCTTCGAGCGC
This sequence comes from Gemmatimonadota bacterium, assembly GCA_050268825.1. Taxonomy (GTDB): domain Bacteria; phylum Gemmatimonadota; class Gemmatimonadetes; order Gemmatimonadales; family GWC2-71-9; genus CAMLLJ01. The sequence goes on along the minus strand of JBLNHD010000086.1, from coordinate 2,772 downwards.
GCGGACCATCTCGCGCTGTTTGCCCGCGCTTCGCGTTGCGACGAGCAGTTTCACCAGCCGAGGGATTCCCGCTGTGCGGCGAAGAGCTGGGCGACGCCCCGCTGGCCGTACCCGAGGAGGATGTCGAGCTCGTCGCGGGAGAAGGTGCCGTTCTCGCCGGTGCCCTGCACTTCGACGAATCGGTCGGGCTCGAGCATGACGATGTTCGCGTCCACCCCGGCATCGCGGTCCTCGAGGTACATCAGGTCGAGGCGCGGCTCCTGCTCGACGATCCCGACGCTGACGGCCGCCACGAGTGTCCCGAAGGGCGAGGTGATCCCGGTGCGGGCGGCGAGCCAGGCGCAGGCATCGACGAGCGCCACGCAACCGCCCGTGATGCTGGCGGTGCGGGTGCCGCCGTCCGCCTGAAGCACGTCGCAGTCCACCCGGATCGTGTACTCGCCGAAGGCCATGGTCCCCATCGCCGCCCGGAGCGAGCGTCCAATGAGCCGCTGGATTTCCTGAGTGCGGCCGCCCGGCCCATTCCGTTCGCGCGAGGTGCGCTCCGCCGTGGCGCGAGGCAGCATCGCATACTCGGCGGTGACCCAGCCGAGGCCGGTCCCCTTCCGGAATCCGGGGACACCGGGCTCGACGCTCGCCGTGCAGTGCACGAGGGTGCCGCCCATCCGGATGAGGCAGGAGCCCTCGGCGTAGGGATTGGCCTGCCGCTCGAGGACGAGCGGACGGAGCGCATCGGCGGGACGGCTGTCTGGTCGCGGCATGCAGAGATCCCGGCCGGGCCGGCTCAGAGGGGAGCTTCGGCCCGGGGCGTGAAGCGGAAGGTGTGGTTGAAGAATGGCAGGTTCAGCGTTTCGGAATACGCGGTCTCGATGGTGATGGTGCGGCGCCGCCGGATGACGAACCGGTGCGCTTCGACGGGGAGGCCGAGCGCATCGACCTTGTCGGCGAGGCGGCGCTTGATCACCTGGTCGTCGAGGCTGGGCGCGAGGCGCGCGGCCGACCGCATCTCTTCCTGCAGCTGGTAGAACCGGATGTACACCTCGCCGATGTTGATCCCGTAGTACAGCGCTCCGGCAAAGAGCGCGAGCGAGACGAGGCATCCGAGCCGGCTTTCACCGCGGCGCGAGCGAATCACCATTGGGATTGCGCTCCTTCGACGATGTTGACGGTGAGGCGCTGGAGCGCCTCTTCCCTTCCTTCCCGTTCGGTCTCGCTGCCGGGCTCGTAGTCGCCCTCGACGGTGAGCCCCGATCGCTGCCAGAGCGTGCGGCTCGTCCGCTGATTGACGATCTCGACGTTGACCGTGATCTGCACGAGGCGGCGCGTCACGTCCACCCGATTGTTCACGTCGTTCCCGGTATAGGCCACCGGGACGTCCGGCTCGTAGCGGGTGATGCTGCCCCGGACGAGCGCATCCGCCGTTTCCTCGCCTTCCTGCCGGAGTCCGAGGCGCTCTTCGACCGCGGCGCGGACCGCGGTGTTCACGTCCTGGGTGAGCGTGGGCTCGGGAGTCCGATTCTCGAACGGAAGGACGGCGACGGTCCGGATCTCCGACGGGAGCCCGCCTCCACTGAAGCGGTAGAGGCACCCGCCGAGCGAGACGCTAAGGAGCAGCGCGCCAGAGATCAGCCGGAAAGGAGTCAGAGGGTGCGCTCGCAGTGAAGGTAAGGGTAAGCCGCGCCGGGACCGACGGCACCGTGAGCCGGCTCGTGGTGGGCCGGCCGTCCGGGCCGAGCTCGGTTTCCACCCGCCCGACGATCCGCCCCGCGTGCCGCGACTCGGTGATGAGACGCCCAGGAGCGGCGCGGCGGACGTAACTGACCGTATCGGGCCCTGCGACCCATTGCCACGCCGTGCCGGCGGAATCCGAGGCGCCGCGGAGCACAGCATCTTCCGGCGGCATCCGCTCGACGCCGAACATGGCCCACATGAGCGGATAGCTTGGGACGAGGCGCTCGATGATATCGGGCTGATCGGTCCATTGCGCGCTGTCCCCGACGACGACGGCGGCGCCCCGCCCCGCGCCGAGCGGGCCCACGACGTCCAGCCGCACCGAGTCCGGCGCGGCGACTCTGGCAGTGCCCCGCCCTCCGGCTGCGCCGCGATCGTCCTGCAGTTGCCAGCGGAATCGAATGGTCTGATGGCCCGTCGGCTGCGACGCTGCGATCCAGCGGCCCACCTGATCGCGTTCGACGCCGGCGGCGGCATCGGGAATCAGCGCGGCCGGGCGCCGGGGCGCGCACGCGAGGACGGAGACCGCAAGATAGAGCGCCGCGCGGCGGGGGTCAACAAGAAATCGTTGCGGCATCAATAGTTATAGCCAAAGAAGAAGGAGACGAACCCAGCCTCGCGATCCTCGGGATCGAGGCTGTAGCCGATCAGGTCATCGCCGCCGAAGCGCCGTCCGATGTCGAGACGAAGCACGGCGAGGGGGGCAAGCGCGAGACGGATGCTTCCACCGTAGCTGCCGATCGTCGGCCGGGACGAGCCGGTGCCGAACCAGGCGCGACCGACATCGCCGAAGAACGCACCCTGGAACTCGGGAAAGACCACATCCCCGAACGGCGTGCCGAAGACGAGACGGTCGAGGAGGGGAAACCGGAGCTCGTGATTTGCCATCCAGGCGCGCGACCCGATGATGTGCCCGAAATTCGGGAACCCCCGCAAACCGGTGCTGCCGCCGATGTTGACCCGCCGGGGGCGGTCGCCACCGCTGTAGTAGCCATAGAGCCGGGACGCGAACGTGGAGCGCCGCCCGAGCCGAAAGTAGCT
>JBLNHD010000085.1:0-6285 GCA_050268825.1 Gemmatimonadota bacterium | reverse complement strand
TCGTGGTGCTCGTGCTCGCCAACGCGTTCTTCGTGGCGGCCGAGTTTGCCCTCGTGGGTGCCCGGAAGACCCGGCTCGACGAGTTCGCGCGCACCGGTGATCGCAAAGCTAGGCTCGCCCGCCGCGCCGTTCAATCGCTCGATCGCTACATCTCCGCCACCCAGCTCGGGATCACGCTCGCCTCGCTCGGCCTCGGCTGGATCGGCGAGCCCGCGCTCGCGCACCTGATCGAAGGCGGCTTTGGATGGCTTCCCGAGGGAGCCGCGCTCATCGCGACGCACGGGGTCGCCTCGTTCATCGCCTTCACCATCATCACCGTCCTGCACATCATCCTCGGCGAGCTGGTGCCGAAGGCGATGGCACTCCTCTATCCGGAGGAGGTAAGCCGCTGGGTCGCCGCACCGTTGATGGGCTTTGCGTGGATCATGGCCGCTCCGATCGCGGTGCTCAACGGTACCGCCAACCGGCTGCTGAACCTCATGGGGATCAACCCGCCGGGCGAGCACGAGCGGCTGCACTCCCCCGAGGAGATCCGCATGCTCGTCGAGCAGAGCGAGGAAGGCGGCAGTCTCCACAAGGAGGACGCGCGGCTCATCGAGGGGGTCTTCGAGTTCAGCGAGAAGACGGCGCAGGAGGTGATGACGCCGCGAACGCAGATGGAAGCCCTGGCCTCCGATCTCACGATCGAGGAGGCCGCCGACGAAGTCGCGCTCCACGGGCGCTCGCGCTATCCGGTGTACACCGATTCCCTCGACGAGATCGTCGGCGTGGTGCATTCGAAGGACCTGCTGCGCGCGCTGCGCAAGGACCCGCGGGCTACGATCCGCTCGGTGATGCGCATGCCGCTCTTCGTGCCGGGGACTCGCGAAGTCGAGGATGTCCTGACGGACATGAAGCGCCTCAAGGTCCACCTGGCGGTGGTGCTCGACGAGTACGGGGGAACCGCCGGGCTCGTGACGATGGAGGACCTGCTCGAGGAAATCGTCGGCGACATCTTCGACGAGCACGACCGCGCGCTCGCGCCCGAGATCGCGGAGGGCGCGCCCCTGCTCGACGGGGCGATGCCGATCACGGAATTCAACACGCGTTTCGACGCCACGATCGACGACACCGATTACACCACCATCGGGGGCTACGTCTTCGGCGAGCTCGGCCGCCTTCCCCGGCCCGGCGACCGGGTGAGCGCCGGGAGCATGCTGCTGGAAGTGGCGGCGATGGACGGGCGCCGGGTCGACACGCTCCGCATCCTCACGCCCGAAAAGAAGCCGGGCGCGGAAGTGCCGGCCGGCGACTAGCTCCCGCTCCGGCGCTCCGCCAGCCTGACCGCGAGCTCGAGCGCCTCGCGCATGCTGGCGGGGTCCGCCCTCCCCTGCCCTGCGATGTCGAACGCCGTTCCATGGTCGGGCGACGTCCGGGGAAATGGCAGCCCCAGCGTCACGTTCACCGCCCGGCCGAACGCGGCCACCTTGATCGCGGTCATCCCCACATCGTGATACGGCGCGAGCACCGCGTCGAACTCGCCGCGGAGCGCCCGCACGAAGACGGTATCGGCCGGGAAGGGCCCGGCCGCGCCCAGCGTGCGCGCCGCGGGCGCCAGGATGCGCTGCTCCTCGTCGCCGAAAAGGCCGGCTTCTCCCGCGTGCGGATTGAGCGCGCAGAGCGCGAGGCGAGGCTCGGGAATGCCGAACTGTCGCCGGAGCGCGTCGAGCGTCACGCGGCCCACGCGCACCACGCGGTCGGCTGAAAGAAGCGCGGGGACGTCCCGGAGCGGCACGTGCGTCGTCACGAGGACTACGCGCAGCTCGGCGGCGGCGAGCATCATCGCCACTTCGACATCGCCCGCGAGGTGCGCCAGCCACTCGGTGTGGCCGGGCCAGGGAAAGCCGGCGAGGTGCAGCGCATGCTTGTGGGCAGGCGCGGTGACGATCGCGTCCACTTCCCCGGCGAGCGCCAGGCGTGCGGCCGCCTCGACGGCGTGGCCGGCGATACGGCCGGCGCGAAGGGTCCGGCCATGATCGGCGGTCTCGCCGCTGCCGGCGTTCCAGGCGCCGACCGAAATGCGCCGCGCTGCCGGGATCGCGCCGATCTGGTCGTCGGCGCCGATGAGGGTGATGTCTGCGGGAAGGGACTCGGCGAGCGCCCGCGCGGTGATCTCGGGACCGATGCCGCGCGGATCGCCGAGCGTCACCGCGAGGCGGGGCATCAGTTCGCCCGGATATCCACGTAGGTCGAGGCGCGCAGCCGTTCGACGTACCGCTCCATGGCGAGCGACTCGGCCAGGTGGGTGCGCAGCTGCTCCTTCACGTCCGTGAACGTCGGCGTGCCCGCTTCGCGGCGCTCGGTGACCTTGAGGATCGCGAACTTCACGCGGCCCCCGGGCCCCGGCAGGGGGAACGGTCCGATGACGGCGCCCGAGTCCGCCTGCGCCACCGACTGGGTGTACGCGGCCGGCAGCGCCTCGAGCGGAACGTTGATCGCCTCGCGCTCTTCGGCAGGGTCGTGAAATCGCTGCTGGAGCGAGTCGAACGACATGCCGGCCTTGGCCCACGCCGCAACGCTGTCGGCACGCGCACGCGCCGTGTCCACGTCCGCCGGGGTCGTCTCGGGGATGATGAGGATGTGCCGCGCCTGCACTTCGGTGGGCTGCACCCGCTCCACCTGGATCACGTGATAGCCGAACACCGTCTCGACCGGATCCGAGATGACGCCCGGCCGGAGCCGGAAGACGACCTCGTCGAAGGGGCGCTCGAAGGCGCCGCGCCGCTGCCAGCCCAGGTCGCCGCCCTGCACGGCGGATCCGGAATCCTGCGAGAACCGCCGCGCGGCGGTGGCGAAATCGCCTCCTTCACGCAGCGCTCGCGCGATGGAGTCGGCGAGGGCATAGGCCCGCTGTTTCGCGGCCGGCGCCGCCTGCGGCGCGACCACGATCTGGCGGAACGAGATGGCGGCGGGCCGCTGCCCCATCTCTCCGCGGTTGTTCTCGAAGAACTCCCGCATCTCGCGGTCGGTGGGCGAGACCTCCCGGACCACTTCCATGGCCTTGAGCCGTTCGACCAGGCGGGTGCGGAGGAAGCGGCGGCGATGCTGGTCGGCGAGGTAGCGCCGGAACTCGTCGGGCGTCTGGAAGCCGGCGTTCTGCAGCTCCCGGCGGTAGTCCACTTCCGACGTGAACTGCCCGCGCAGGCTCGTGAGGCGCTGATTCACCGCCTCGTTCACTTCCTGCTCGGTGACCTTGATCGCCGTGTCCCGCAGTGCTTCCTGCACGAGCAGCTCCTCGTCGATCATGTCGGCGAGGATGCGGCGGCGCAGGTTGGCCGAGTCCGCGGCAGTGGCGAGCTGCGGGGGGTTCTGGCCCGAGAGCACCGTGAAGAACTGCTCCTCCACCTGCGAGCCGAGGATCGGCTGGTTGCCGACCACGGCGACGATACGGTCCACCACGAGGGTGGTATCCCCCTGGAGGGCGAACTCGTCGGTCACCTGCGCGGCGGCGGGCCGCCCCCCCGCCGCGGCGAGCACGACGGCGAGGAGGAGCATCCGCAGCGTACGACAGCGCGGCATTACTGCCCCTGGCCTCCCTGCTGGCCGGTGGTGCCCGGCGCCGCGGCGCCCGGCGCCGGCGCCACCGGGTTGGCAGGCATCGGCGCCGGGCCCGGCGAGGGCTGGAGGCCGGGCTGCTGCTGCATGGCGGCGCCGGTGGTATCGCTGGCCTGCTTCGCCTGGGCGATCTCGAGGCCGCGCATTACGCCCCCGGGATGCACCTCGTACGAGAGGTTCTCCCGCAGCACCTGGCCCAGCGTGGCCGGGAGCCGGCGGAGCCGGACCTGACCGGCCAGCAGCCGGTCGAAATAGGTCTGGACCTTCATGGCCGCGATCTCGCGCCGCTGCTCCACCGGGATCGTCGAGTCGCTCACGTCGGCACCCAGACCCATCTCCGCGCGGAGCGAATCGACTTCCGCCTGGTACTGCTGGCGCATGCCCTGCCATTCGATCGGCGTGAGGCCGATGCCGGCCGAGTCCGCCTGCCGGAGCACGAGCACGTTCTGCGCGACGGTGCGCGTGAACGTGACGAGCTGGGAGTCCGGCAGCTGCCGGATCTGCATCTGGAACTGCGGCGGGATCTGATCCACCCAGCGCACGACGTCGCCGAGCGTGAGCTCGCCGTCCCGGAAGGTGGCGACGGTCTTCTTCGAGGTGCGCGCCTTGTCGAGGTCCTCGAAGGCATCGCGCAGCGCACCGGCGGCGGAGGACTTGACCTCGAGCCGGTTGGCGCTCGCCAGGCTGTCGATGTAGAGCGAATCGACCTGCCGCATGGCGAGCGCCTGCGCGGCCTGGCGGAGCCGGTCGCGCACGGCGCCCACTTCCGGCCGCTTGATGAGGTGATACCCGAACGGGGTCTCGATCGGACCGGTCACCTGCCCCGGGGCGAGGGCCCAGCCGGCACTGTCGAAGGCCGTGACGTACTGGCCCTTGGGCGCGGCGGGGAGGAATCCGTTGTCGCGTGCGCTCTGCGGATCCTTCGAGAGCCGCTGCGCCAGCTGACCGAAATCAGCGCCGCGATTGATCTGCGCGAGCGCGTTCTCGGCCTCGCGCCGCACGGCGGCGCGCTCCTCGGGCGTCGCGGTCTGCGCCGCCGGGAAGAGGATGTGCTGGAAGACGCGCACGTCGTTCCCGCCGTAGACGCGGTCCACGTCGGCGTCGGTGAGCGCCGCGCGGCGGGACACGAGCGTGTCGTGCCAGCGCTGCTCGCGCACCTCGGCGATGATCGGCCAGAGCGCCTCGGCGACCGAAGCCGAGTCGTCCGGCAGCTTGCCTTCGGCCACGGCCTGGGCGAAGAGCGCGTAATCGACCCACATCGCCGTCACGAGGTTGGCCGCCTCGCTGTTGAGCCTGACGTTCTTCGGGCCGGCGAGGATCTCGCCCAGCCGCTCCGGCGTCAGGGTCATGCTGCCCGCTTCGGCCGCGGTATCGGCGTGAGCGGAGAACGCGTCGCGGAAATTCGAGCATCCCGCGGTCGCGAGCGCTCCTACGATCACCAGCAGTCGGCGCATGCCATCTCCAGAAAAGGGGACCCTCATCGGCTGTGCTGCCCCGCCACCACGCGCAGTGCGCGGACGAGCGCGGGAACGATCTCTTCACCCCCGAGCCGCTCCAGCCGGAGCGACAGGGGGACCGTGCGGCGGACGTCGGCCGCGAGCTGCACGTCGTCGAGGGCCGCCGACAGCGCGGCCATCCGGGGCGTCGTGCCGGCCCGGAAGGTGAGGCGCGCTTCGTTCCCCCGCACGAGAACATGCTGCAGACCGAGGGCGGCGCCGAGTACGCGCAGCCGCGTCAGGTCCAGCAGCATCTTCGCCTCGTCCGGGAGTGGTCCGAACCGCTCGCGCAGCTCCTCGCCAAGCCTATCAATGTCGCCACTCGCCTCGGCCCGCGCCAGTCGGCGGTACAGGTCGAGCTTGGCCTCGTCGTCCGCGACGTACGCTTCGGGGAGATGGGCCGGCCGGTCGAGGACCACGTCGGGGGGCGCGGGCGCGTGCTTGCCGCCCTGGCCGCGGAGCGCCGTCACCGTTTCCTCGAGCCAGCGCATGTACAGGTCGAAGCCCACCGCGTGCGCGTGCCCCGACTGCTCGCTGCCGAGGAGGTTCCCCGCTCCACGGAGCTCGAGGTCCTTCATGGCGATCCGGTAGCCGGCGCCGAGCTCGGTGTGGTGCTCGAGGACCTTGAGCCGCTCCTCGGCGTCCGGATCGATCATGTCGGGGACGAGCAGGTAGCAGTACGCGCGACGGTGACTGCGCCCCACCCGGCCCCGCAGCTGGTAGAGCTGCGCCAGCCCCATCCGGTGCGCGTCGTGGACCACCATCGTGTTGGCGTTCGGCACGTCGAGACCCGACTCCACGATCATGGTGGTGACGAGGATGTCCACTTCCCCCGACACGAAGCCCTGCATGACCCGCTCGAGCTCGTCCGCGGGCAGCTGACCGTGGGCGACGCCGATGCGCGCGCGCGGCGCCAGCGCGCGGACGCGCGCGGCGATGGTTTCGATCGTCTCGATGCGGTTGTGCACGAGGAACGCCTGGCCGCCCCGGTCGAGCTCGCGCGCGAACGCCTCCTCGAGCAGCCCGTCGTCCCAGGGCTCGACGAACGTGAGGACGGGCGAGCGGTCCCGCGGGGCGGTTTCGATCAGCGCGAGATCGCGCAGCCCCGCGAGCGAGAGATGGAGCGTCCGGGGGATCGGCGTCGCCGTGAGCGTGAGCACGTCGACCTCGGCGCGCAGCTTCTTCAGCGCCTCCT
>JBLNHD010000084.1:0-4427 GCA_050268825.1 Gemmatimonadota bacterium | reverse complement strand
GACCTGGTGCTTTCCCGGGCCGGCATGATCACGGTGGCGGAAATCTGTGCCTGGGGGCTTCCGAGCGTGCTGGTGCCACTGCCGACCGCCGCCGCCGACCACCAGACGCACAACGCGCGTGCCATGGCCGAAGCCGGCGCCGCGGCCGTTCTGGTGCAGGCCGAGATGGTCCGGGCGGGAGTCGGCGGCGTCCTCGGCCGGCTCCTGACCGGGGGCGCCGAGCGCGAGGCGATGGCGGCAGCGGCGCGGGCCCGGGGACGCCCCCAGGCAGCTCACGACATCGTGTCGCTTCTCTTGACACTTGTCCCGCCGGCGTAGGCTTTCGCAAGCAGGGGCAATATTTTACATTAGCCGAGCCACGATGGAATTGTTCAGCCAAGCCGACCGCCGAGCGGTCCATTTCGTAGGAATTGGCGGGGCCGGGATGAGCGCTCTGGCGTCCATCGCCTGCCGCCGCGGGGTGGCCGTCTCCGGCTGTGACTCGGACCCGAGCGGGGCGGCGGACGTGGCGGCGCTGGGTGCGGTGGTCAGGGCGGGGCACTCCCCCGATCATGTGGACGGGGTGCGTGCGGTGGTGGTCACGGCGGCAGTCCCTCCCGAGCATCCCGAGCTGGTCCGGGCGCGCGAGCTCGGCATTCCGGTCGTGCCACGCAAGGCGGCACTCGCGGAACTGGTCGCTGGTCGGCGCCTGGTCGCCGCGGCCGGAACGCACGGGAAGACCACGACGACGGTCATGGCCACCGAGGCCCTCGCCGCCGCCGGCCTCGATCCGACGGGCCTTGCCGGGGGTCGCGTCAGCAGCTGGGGCGGCAACGCGCGGCTCGCCGGCGACGATCTCTTCGTCGTGGAGGCAGACGAGTACGATCAGGCATTCCTGACGCTCCATCCCACCGTCGCGATCGTGAACAACGTCGAGGCGGATCACCTCGAGTGCTACGGGTCGGTGGCGGCGCTCGAAGATGCCTTTGCCGAATTTGCCGGCCGGGCGGACACAGTGCTCGTGGGCGCTGATGATGCCGGCGCGGCGCGCATCGGAGCTCGGGTGCGGCAGCGGCGGGTCTGGCGGTTCGGCACGGGCGTCGGCTCGGACATCCGGATCTCCAGCGTGCGTCAGGAGGCGGAGCTGACGTCGGCGGAGCTGCACTTTCCCGATGGCAGGCACGTTACCCTGCGGCTCCGGGTGCCGGGGCTTCACAACATCCGCAATGCCACCGGCGCCCTTGGAGCGGTGGTGGCACTGGGCGGCGATCTGGACCGGGCGGTCGAAGCGCTCGGCGACTTTCGTGGAGTGGGCCGGCGCTTCGACCGGCTCGGCGAAGCAGGCGGCGTGGCGATCGTGGACGACTACGCCCATCATCCCTCCGAACTCGTCGCGACACTCGCGGCGGCACGGCAGGCGTACCCGGGGCGTCGGCTGGTGGCGGTGTTTCAACCGCATCTCTATTCACGCACGCAGCAGCACGGCGCGGCCATGGGGCTCGCGCTCGCGGCGGCCGATATCGTCGTGGTGACCGAAGTCTATGCCGCGCGCGAGCAGCCGATCGCGGGCGTGAGCGGACGCCAGGTCGCCGAGGCCGCGAGGCAGGCGGGGGCCACCACCTACTTCGAGAGCGATCGCGCCGCGCTCGGCCCGCGAGTCGCCTCGGTGCTCGCGCCCGGCGACGTGCTGCTCACGCTTGGCGCCGGCGACATCACCCGCCTCGGGCCCGAACTCGCCGCGCGCCTGCGCGCCGCCTAGCCCGCCCCGATGAAGCGGCGATGGCGCCTGCTCGGCGGTGCGGCCATCGCGGCGGTGCTCTGGTGGGGAGCGCCGGCGCTCGCGCGGCGCATGGACTTCTTCCGGGTGCGCCGGGTCGAGTTCGTCGGCATGCGTCATCTGGCGCCGCACACGGCACTCGAGGCGCTCGCGCTGCCGGCCAGGGTGAACGTCTTCGAGCCGCTCGATTCGGTCGAGGCGCGGGCCCGGCGGATGCCCGGCGTTGCCCGGGCGGAGGTCTCGCGGCGACTGCCCGGTACGCTCGTGGTGGAGCTCGAGGAGCTTCCCCCGGTCGCGATGATCCACCGCCGTGGCCGGCTGGTCCTGATGGATTCCGCCGGGCGGGTCCTCCCCTACGACCCGCGGCGCACGCCGGCGCCGCTCCCGCTCGCGGCAGGGCCGGACGAACGGGTGGCCGGGCTGCTCCGGCGGATCCAGGTCCTGGACGCCGAGCTCTTCGGGCGCGTGGACGGGGCGGCGCGGGACGGGAGGGACGTGGTGCTACTGATCGGCGGCCGGCGCGTGCTGTTCCGGCCGGAAGCCTCCTTCGAGGAGATGCGTGCAGTGAAGGCAGCCGCTGAGGATCTGGCCCGCAAGGGCGTCGCCTACGAGGAGCTCGACGGCCGCTTCCGCGGCTATGTCGTGGTCCGGGGACGCGGCGCGTGAGCGTGCAGCCGAGCCAGCTCGTCGCCGCGCTCGATCTCGGATCCACCAAGGTGGTTGCCCTCATCGCCGAAGTCGGCGGCGACGCGCGCGACCCGGTCGCCAAGATCCTCGGGTTCGGGCTCGAGCGGAGCAACGGCGTCCGCCGCGGCGTGGTGCGGGATATCGAAGAGACGACCCGGGCCATCGCCAAGGCGATGAAGGATGCCCAGCGCATGGCGGGCGTCGAGGTCGGCACGGTGTACTGCGGCATCGCGGGCGAGCACGTGGCCGGCCGCAGCTCCCACGGCATGGTGAGCGTCACCGGCGACGAGATCCGCACGAGCGACGTCGCGCGCGTGAACGACATGGCGAGCAACGTGTCGTTCGGCCGCGACCATGAGCTCCTGCATGCGATCCCCCAGGATTACCTGATCGACCAGCAGGCGGGCATCAGCGAGCCGATCGGCATGACGGGCTCGCGGCTCGAGGCGGAGGTCTACCTCGTCACCGTGCTCTCGAGCGCGCTGCAGAACCTGCGGCGCTGCGTGGAGCGGGCGGGGTATCACGTGGGGGAGTTCGTGCTGGAGCCGCTGGCCGCGTCGCTCGCCGTGCTGACCCCCGACGAGCGGGAGCTCGGGTGCGCCATCGTCGAGCTCGGCGGCGGCTCGACCAACGTGGCCGTCTTCCACAACGGCAAGATCCGCCACACGGCATCGCTGCTCTGCGCCGGCGGGCACGTCACCGGCGATATCGTCCACGGCCTCCAGGTCACGCAGCACGACGCCGAGCGGCTGAAGGAGCGCTACGGCGCCGCCTACGAGCCGCTCGTGGCCGAGCAGGACATCTTCGATCTGCCGAGCACTCCGGCCCAGGGGGCCCGCTCGGCGCACCGGCGGGTCCTCGCCCACATCATGCACATGCGCCTGCAGGAGATCCTCGAGTATGCGCTCGACGAGATCACGCGGGCCGGGTACCACCAGCGCTTGCCGGCCGGCGTGATCCTGACCGGCGGCGGCGCGCAGGCGCCGGGGATCGTCGAGCTCGCGCGGGACGTCTTCGCCCTGCCGGCCCGCACCGGCGTGCCGGGCGAGCGGCTGCGGGGGCTGGCGGACAGCGTCGAATCGCCCGTCATGGCCGTGCCGGTAGGGCTGGTGCTCTACGGGGCGCGGCAGGTGGCGAGCAGCGGGTTTGGAACGGGCGGCCGCCGGTCGCTCGGGGTGGACAAATACTTCGCTCCTGTGAAACGTTGGTTGCAGGACTTCTTCTGAGTCGTGCCGAGAGAGGACGCCCATGATATTCGAGCTTGAAGAGAACGGCGCGCAGAACGCGCAGATGAAGGTGGTCGGCGTCGGAGGCGGCGGCGGCAATGCGGTGAACCGGATGATCGAGGAAGGCCTGCAGGGCGTCGAGTTCATCTCGGTGAACACCGACTCCCAGGCGCTCGCGACCTCGAAATCCGACATCAAGCTGCAGATCGGCAAGAAGCTGACGCGCGGGCTCGGCGCCGGCGCGCGGCCCGAGATCGGGCGCCAGGCCATCGAGGAGAACCGGGACGAGATCGGCCCGATGCTCACCGGGGCCGACATGGTGTTCGTCACCTGTGGCATGGGCGGCGGCACCGGGACGGGCGCGGCACCGGTCATCGCGCAGATGGCGCGCGAGGCGGGGGCGCTCACTGTCGGCATCGTGACGAAGCCGTTCCTCTTCGAGGGACGAAAGCGGATGCGGCAGGCCGAGACGGGCATCAGCGAGATGCGGAAGAGCGTCGACACGATGATCGTGGTGCCGAACGAGCGGCTCCTTGCGGTGGTCGGGAAGGGAATTCCCTTCCAGGACGCGCTCAAGAAGGCGGACGAGGTCCTGCTGCACGCCACGCAGGGCATCGCGAGCCTCATCACCGCCACGGGCATCATCAACGTGGACTTCGCGGACGTGCGCACCGTCATGCAGAACGGCGGCGCGGCGCTCATGGGCACGGGGATCGGCCGCGGGGAGAACCGTGCACTCGAAGCGGCCCAGCAGGCCA
>JBLNHD010000083.1:0-17894 GCA_050268825.1 Gemmatimonadota bacterium | reverse complement strand
AGGTGGAAATCGAGAAGAAGAGCTGGAAGGAGCAGGGCGTGGGCGTCCTCGACGTCACGACACCTCGCTACCCTGCTCCGCTCGATGCAGCCGCGGCAGCCGTTCCGCATCACCTTCGAGCGCGACGGCGTCTACAACTTCGTGGATCTTACCTTCTGATGACGGACGAACGCTACCGCTCTCCCCTCGGCAGCCGTTATGCGTCGCCGGCGATGCAGACGCTCTTCGGCGAGCCGCATCGCATCGCACTCTGGCGGCGGCTCTGGCTGGCCCTCGCCGAGGCGGAGCGCGAGCTCGGTGTGCCGATTCCGGAGGCCGCGCTCGACGCCATGCGGGCCCACCTCGACGATGCGGACCTCGCGGCGGCCGCGGCCTACGAGCGGCGCTTCCGGCACGACGTCATGGCGCACATCCACGCCTTCGGCGAGCAGGCGCCCGACGCCCGGCCCTATCTCCACCTCGGCGCCACGAGCTGCTTCGTCACCGACAACTCGGACCTGATCATCCAGCGGGACGCGTTGCGGCTCGTGCTCGGGAGGCTCGTGGCGGTGCTCGACGCGCTGCGCGGCTTCGCCGAGCGCCACGCCGCGACGCCCTGCCTCGCGTACACCCACTTCCAGCCGGCCCAGCTCACCACGGTCGGCAAGCGCGCGACCCTGTGGATGCAGGACTTCGCGCTCGACGCGGAGGAGATCGCGCACCGGCTCGAGACGCTGCGCTTCCGCGGCTGCAAGGGCACGACCGGCACGCAGGCGAGCTTCCTGGAGCTGCTGCACGGCGACCACGACGCCGTGCGCGAGCTCGATCGCCGCGTGACCGCGCGGATGGGCTTCGAGCGCCCCTTCCCCGTCACCGGCCAGACGTACCCGCGCAAGGCGGACAGCGCGGTGCTCGATGCGCTGAGCGGCGTGGCGCAGTCGGCCGCGAAGATGGCGAACGACATCCGGCTCCTGCAGCACGAGGGCGAGCTGCTCGAGCCGTTCGAGAGCGAGCAGATCGGCTCGAGCGCCATGGCGTACAAGCGGAACCCGATGCGCTCGGAGCGGATCAATGCCCTGGCCCGCTTCGTCATCTCGCTGCAGCCGAACGGCGCAAACACCGCGTCGGCGCAGTGGCTCGAGCGCACGCTCGACGACAGCGCCAACCGGCGCCTCGCGATCCCGGAGGCGTTCCTCGCCACCGATGCGATCCTGATCCTCGTCACCAACATCGCGGCAGGGCTCGAGGTCCGGGAGAGCGTGATCCGGCGGCACGTGGAAATACAGATGCCCTTCATGGCCACCGAGCGGTGGCTCATGCTCGGCGTCCGCGCGGGCGGCGACCGCCAGGCGCTGCACGAGGTCGTGCGGCGGCACAGCCTGGCGGTCGCCGAGGCGGTCAGCAGCGGCGGCGCCAACGATCTCATGGAGCGACTCGGCGCGGATCCTGCGTTCGCGGCCGTTCCGGCCGGCGCCTTCGCCGCCGAGCTCGATCCGGTGCACTACACGGGGCGCTCCGAGCGCCAGGTGTTCGAGTTCGTCGAGGAGTTCCTCACGCCGCTGCTCGCGCGCGTCCGCCCGCTGGCGGCGCCGGCCGAAGGCGCGGAGCTACGCGTATGAGCACCGTCGTCGCGAGCCACCTCCCGCTCCCGCTCCTCCGGCGCGGCAAGGTGCGCGAAGTCTACGATGCCGGGCGCGCGGCGCTGCTGCTAGTCGCGAGCGACCGGGTCAGCGCGTTCGACGTCGTCATGCGCGAGGCGATTCCCCACAAGGGCGCCGTGCTCACGCAGCTGAGCGCCTGGTGGTTCGAGCGCCTGCGGCACGTCGTGCCATCGCACTTCCTCACTGCGCGCACCGCAGAGATCGTCGAGCGGGTGCCCGCGCTCGCCGGGCTCGAGCGCGAGATCGCCGGGCGCGCCATGCTGGTCCGGCGGACCGAGCCGGTGGCCTTCGAGTGCGTCGTGCGCGGCTACCTCGCCGGCTCCGCCTGGGCGGAGTACCGCGAGCGCTGCACGCTGGCCGGGGAGCCGCTGCCCTCGGGCCTCGTCGAAAGCGACCGGCTCGAGCCCCCGCTCTTCTCGCCGGCCACCAAGGCGGCCTCCGGCCACGACCTCAACGTCGCCTTCGCGACGATGCGCGACGCGCTCGGCGATGCGCTGGCGGGCCGGCTCCGCGACGCGAGCTTCGCCGTCTACGCCGCGGGGCGCGATCTCGCGGCGCCCCGGGGGATCATCATCGCCGATACGAAGTTCGAGTTCGGGCTCGCGGCGGACGGCGCCGTCCTCCTCATCGACGAGGTGCTGACCCCCGACTCCTCGCGGTTCTGGCCGGCGGACCGGTACGTGCCGGGCCGCGCGCAGCCGAGCTTCGACAAGCAGCCGCTGCGCGACTATCTCGCGGCCGAGCGCGTGGCGGGCCGGTGGAACGGCGAGGCGCCGCCGCCCACCCTGCCGGCGGAGGTCGTCGCGGCCACGAGCGCCCGCTACCTCGATGCGTACCGGCGCCTCACCGGAACCGAGCTGGAGGAACGCTGATGCGCATCGCGCCCGAAGGGCGGCCGTTAATTCTGGGTGCCGCTGTCATCGGCATCATCTTCGTGCTGCTCGGCTGGTCGGCGACGGCGCTGCTCTGGGCCGTCGTCGCGGTCTGGGTCGTGGCCTTCTTCCGCGATCCGGAGCCGCGGGGCGCCCGGGACGCCGAGGTCCTGCTCGCGCCGGCGGACGGCAAGGTGGTGAGCGTCATCGAGACCGACGAGCCCGCCTTCTTCGGCGATCGCGCGGTGCGCATCTCGATCTTCATGAACGTGTTCGACTGCCACGTCAACCGGTACCCCTGCGACGGCACGGTTGCCTACCGGCATTACAACGCCGGTGCGTTCGGGCACGCGGGCACCGACAAGGCGAGCCTGTCCAACGAGCAGTCCTCGATCGGGCTCGAGACGGCGCGCGGCAAGGTGCTCGTGCGGCAGATCGCCGGACTGATCGCGCGGCGCATCGTCACCGACCATGCGGAGGGGACCGAGGTGAAGCAGGCGGAGCGGCTCGGCATGATCCGGTTCGGTTCCCGCGTGGACCTCTTCGTGCCGCTCGGTACGGCGGTCCGGGTCAAGGTCGGCGACCGGACCAAGGTCGCGGACACGGTGGTGGCCGCATGGCGATGACCCCTCCGTCCGCCGCGCGCGATCCCCGCGGCATGCGGCGCGTCGTCATCGTCATGCCGAGCGCCTTCACGCTCGGCAACCTCTTCTTCGGCTTCTGGTCGATGGTCTACGCATTTCAGGGCCGGTACGCCTGGGCGGGGTGGTTCATCGTGTTCGCCGGGATCCTCGACCTGCTCGACGGGCGCGTGGCCCGGATGTCCAACACCGGATCGCGCTTCGGCGCGGAGCTCGACTCGCTGGTGGACGTGATCTCGTTCGGCGTCGCGCCGGCGCTGCTCATGTACTTCCTCGAGTTCCAGAACGGCGGCCGCTTCGCGTGGATCCTCTGCTACATCTACGTCGTCGCCGTGGCTCTCCGGCTCGCGCGGTACAACGTCACGGCCGGAACCAAGGCACCCTCGAGCTGGTTCACGGGCATGCCGTCGCCCTCGGCGGGCATGACGCTCGCCGTCTATTACCCGTTCTCGCAGACGGAGTGGTACCAGCGGTCGCTGGCCTACGTCGATTTCGGGCAGCAGGGCCTTGCGGTCCTGATGCTGCTGCTCGCGGTGCTCATGGTGAGCAACGTGAAGTATCCGCGCTTCCCGCCCATCGGCCTGCGCAGCGCGCGCGGCATCTTCGGCCTCCTGGTGCACGTCCTCATCCTGCTGGGCGGACTGCTGGCGCCGGAGAGCTTTCTCTTTCCGCTTGGCATCACCTATCTGGCCTACGGACTCGTGCGCGCCACGATCCTCGGGCTGATGCAACCCACCAACGGCGACGCGGGTGACGACGCCGTTCCGCACCGCAGACTGCGCGGGCCGTCGTGGGCCCGCCGCCGACGGGAGATCGATCAATGACGTATCGCGTACACGTGCGGGTGATGCCCCGTGCCGGCCTCCTCGACCCCCAGGGCCAGGCCGTGGAGCACGCGCTGGGATCGCTCGGGTTCGCCGGCACGCAGCACGTCCGCATCGGCCGGGCCATCGAGCTCGAGCTCGAGGCCGCCGGTCCGGACGACGCGGCCGGGCGCGCGCGCGAAATGTGCGACCGGCTCCTGGCGAATCCGGTCACCGAGGACTACGAGCTCGAGGTGGAGGCGCACTGATGCAGCGGGTCGCGATCATCCGTTTTCCGGGCAGCAACTGCGACGAGGACACGCTGCGCGCCGCGGCGCAGGCGGGCACCGATGCATACTACGTCTGGCACCGGGACACCGACCTCAAGGGCGCCGACGTCGTCGTCATTCCGGGGGGCTTCAGCTACGGCGACTATCTCCGGGCCGGGGCCATCGCGCGCTTCAGCCCGGCGCTCTCGGCCGTGCAGCGCCATGCCGCGGACGGGGGGGCGGTGCTCGGGATCTGCAACGGCTTCCAGATCCTCTGCGAAGCGCACCTCCTCCCTGGCGCGCTCATGCGCAACGCGCGGCTCACGTTCATCTCGAAGCCGGTCGACGTCACCGTCGAGAACACACGGACGGCCTTCACCGCGGGCTACGAGCCGGGTGCGCGGCTGCGGCTCCCGGTGGCGCATGGCGACGGGCGCTACGTGGCCGATCCGGAGACGCTCGCGCGCCTCGAGGGCGAGGGTCTCGTGGTCCTCCGCTACGCCCGGGTCGAGGACGCGAACCCGAACGGCTCGATGAACGACATCGCCGGAATCGCGAACCCGGCCGGCAACATCGTCGGCATCATGCCGCACCCGGAGCGCGCGGCGGATCCCGCGCTCGGAAGCAGCGATGGCGCCCTCTTCTTTACTGCGATGGCCACCCCCCACTCGACGGGCGCGGCCTCCACCTCCACCGTCGGAACGTCATGACCGAGAAGCCGAGCCAGAACGAGGACGAGTACTTCGCGCGCGAGAACGCCGAGCTCCTGCGGCGCCAGCGGGAGCGCATGGAAGCGACCCGCGCCGAGGAGGAGCGCAAATCCCATTACATGAAGTGCCCGAAGGACGGCCACAACCTCTTCACGACCGTCTATCACGACGTGAGCATCGACCGCTGCGAGCACTGCGGCGGCGTCTGGCTCGACCCGGGCGAGCTCGACGCCCTGGCCCGCAACCCGGACCAGCCGAACCTCCTCGGCCGCGTCGTGAGCGACGTCATGTCCACCCTGCGTCGCAACCGGAGCGAGCCCGGTGCCTGAGACCGTCGAGGCAGCGACGGCCGCGCAGCCGTTCGCGAACGAGCGGCCCGTCACGCCCGAGGTGGTGCGCGAGCACAACCTCAACGAGCTCGAGTACGAGCGAATCGTCGCCATGCTCGGCCGCACGCCGACCCTCACGGAGCTCGGCGTGTTCTCCGCGCTCTGGTCCGAGCACTGCTCGTACAAGCACTCGAAGCCGATCCTGAAGCAATTCCCGACGGAAGGCCCGCACGTCGTGCAGGGGCCCGGCGAAAACGCGGGCGTGCTCCGGCTCCCGGACGGCTGGGCCGTGGCATTCAAGGTCGAGTCGCATAACCACCCCTCCGCCGTGGAGCCCTACCAGGGCGCAGCGACGGGGGTCGGCGGCATTCTCCGCGACGTCTTCACGATGGGCGCCCGGCCGGTGGCGCTGCTCAACAGCCTCCGGTTCGGACCCCTCGACGTCCCGCGAAATCGCTATCTCTTCGCGGGCGTCGTGCGCGGCGTGGGGGATTACGGCAACTGTGTCGGCGTGCCGACGCTGGGAGGGGAGGTCGGGTTCGCACCCGGATACACGGGCAATCCGCTCGTCAACGCCATGTGCGTCGGGCTGCTGCGGGAGGACGACCTGATCCGCGCCCGTGCCGAGGGCGTGAGCAACGTGCTGCTCGTCGTCGGCGCGCGGACCGGGCGCGACGGGATCCATGGAGCGAGCTTCGCGTCCGAGGAGCTCTCGGAGAAGAGCGAGGCGCGGCGGCCCCAGGTTCAGGTCGGGGATCCGTTCACCGAGAAGCTGCTTCTCGAGGCCAGCCTCGAGCTCATCACGTCGGGGATGATCGTCGGCATCCAGGACATGGGCGCCGCCGGACTCACGAGCTCGTCCGCCGAGATGGCCGCGCGCGGCGGCGTGGGCGTGGAGATCGACACCGGACTCGTTCCCACCCGCGAGCCCGGGATGACGCCCTACGAGATCCTCCTGTCCGAGTCCCAGGAGCGGATGCTCGTCGTGGCGGAGCCGGCGCGTGTCGGCGCCATCAAGGCCATCTGCGAGAAGTGGGAGCTCACGGCCACGCCCATCGGACATGTGACCGACGACGGCGTCTTCCGCGTGAAGCACGACGGGCTGGTCGTCGCCGCGATCCCCGGGCAGCGGCTGGTCGAGGACTGCCCGATCTACGAGCCGGAGGCCCGCGAGAGCGAGGACGTGCGCCGGATGCGCGAGGCGGCGCCACCGGCCACGCGCGTCGAGCCGCGTGAAGCGCTCGAGCGCCTGCTCGATGCGCCGAACATCGCGAGCAAGCGCTGGGTCTACGAGCAGTACGATTCGACGGTGCAGGCCTCGACGCTGCTCGGCCCCGGGGGGGACGCGGGCGTCATCATGGTGCCGGGAACCGAATTCGGCCTGGCCGTCACGCTCGACTGCAACGCTCGGCTGCTTGCACTCGATCCTTACGAGGGTGGCAAGGCCGCCGTGGCGGAAGCCGCCCGGCACATCGCATGTACCGGGGGACGCCCGCTCGGGATCACCGACTGTCTCAACTTCGGCAATCCCGAGAAGCCCGAGGTGTTCCACCAGTTCCGCGAGGCCTGCCGCGGGATCTCGGACGCGTGCGTGGCCTTCGAGACGCCCGTCACGGGCGGCAATGTGTCGTTCTACAACGAGAGTCCCACGGGCGCGGTCTATCCAACCCCGACGATCGGCATGGTCGGGCTGCTCGAGCGCGCCGACCGGCGGGTGCCGAGCCACTTCGCGGCG
The DNA here is from genome assembly GCA_050268825.1 of Gemmatimonadota bacterium. GTDB lineage: Bacteria > Gemmatimonadota > Gemmatimonadetes > Gemmatimonadales > GWC2-71-9 > CAMLLJ01. Next base: position 10,895 of record JBLNHD010000083.1, on the reverse strand, counting down.
CCGGGCGATGCGATCGTGATCTTCGGCGCCACGCGCGGCGCGCTCGGCGGATCGGCCTACTGGGCCGAGCTGCTCGATTTCGTGGGCGGCGCCCCGGCGCCGGTCGATCTCGCCGCCGAACGCGCGCTGCAGGATCTGCTCGTCACGGCGGCGCGCGACCGCCTCCTGCGCTCCGCGCACGACTGCTCGGAAGGGGGGCTCGCCGTCGCACTCGCCGAAGCCGCGATCGGCGGACCGTACGCCGAGCATCCGCTCGGTGCCGATCTCGACCTCGGGGCCTACGCAGGGGGGATCGCCATCGATGCGATGCTCTTCGGCGAAGATGGAGCGCGCGTCGTCGCCACCTGCCGCCCCGAATGCCTCGAGCGCCTCACGGCACTCGCAGCGCGCACGAACGTCCCCTGCTTCGTGGCCGGCGAGGTAGGTCCAGCGAACGGCGCGCTCGTGCTGCGTGCCGCCGGTGCGCCACTCGAGTGGGACACGGCCGCGCTGCGCCGGATCTACTACGACGCGATTCCCCGCCGCATGCGGGGAGACGCTGACCGGACCTGAGGAGTCGGACCATGTGCGGTATTTTCGGCGTTGCGAACGTTCCCGATGCGGCCCGGCTCGCGTATCTCGGCCTCTATGCCCTCCAGCACCGCGGACAGGAGAGCGCCGGCATCGTCGCCATCGACCGCGACGGGACGACGCGCTCGCATCGCGGCATGGGCCTCGTCTCCGAGAACTTCAATGACCACGAGCTGAGCCGCCTTCCCGGCGACATGGCGGTGGGCCATACCCGGTACTCGACGAGCGGCAGCACCGTCCTGGCCAACGCGCAGCCCTGCTTCGCGAACACGCGGTGCGGGGCGCTGGCCCTGGCGCACAACGGTAATCTCGTCAACGCCCACATCCTCAAGGCGGACCTGGTCCGGCAGGGCGCCATCTTCTCCTCGTCGAGCGACTCGGAAGTCATCGTCCACCTCATCGCGCGATCCGACGCCGCCACGCCGGACGACCAGATCCGGGACGCCCTGGAGCAGGTCGACGGCGCCTACAGCCTGGTGATCACGCTCGGCCGGACGCTCTATGCGGCGGTGGACAGCCGCGGATTCCGCCCGCTGGCGCTCGGCCGGCTTGGCGACGGCTTCGTGGTGGCGTCCGAGACCTGCGCGCTCGACCTCGTCGGCGCATCGGTCGTGTGCGAGCTGGCGCCGGGGGACTTTCTCAAGATCGAGAACGGCCGGGTCACCCACCTCCCCCGGCTCTCGCCCCGGCCGGTCACCCGGTGTGTCTTCGAGCTCGTGTACTTCGCCCGCCCCGACAGCATGGTGTTCAACGAGTCGGTGGATCGCGTGCGCCGCGAGCTCGGCCGCGCCCTGGCCCGCGAGCACCCCGCACCGGGCGCCGAAGTCGTCTTCAGCGTGCCGGACAGCTCGAACGCCATGGCGCTCGGTTTCTCCGCGGAGTCCGGCGTGGCGCTCGAGCATGGGCTGATCCGGAACCACTACGTCGGCCGCACCTTCATCAATCCGACGCAGGCACTCCGCATCGCGAAGGTGCGGATCAAGTTCAACCCCGTCCGCGAAGTGATCGAGGGCAAGTCGGTGGTCGTGGTGGACGACAGCCTCGTCCGTGGCAATACGAGCAAGGGCCTCGTCTCGATGATCCGGGCGGCGGGCGCCCGCGAGGTGCACCTGCGCCTCGGATCGCCGCCGATCACCGGACCGTGCCACTACGGGATCGACACGCCGACGCGGGAGGAGCTGATCGGCGCCACGCACTCAGTCGAGGAGATCCGGCGCTACCTCGGCGTGGACACCCTTGGCTATCTCTCGCTCGAAGGGATGCTCGCCGCCGCCGGGCAGGGGCCGGGCCAGCCTGACCGGTTCTGTCACGCCTGCTTCTCGGGCGCGTATCCAACTCCCATTCCGGAGGATCTCGTGCAGCTCCGCCACGCGGCCCCCCTCGCCGGCGCCCACGCATGAGCGGCTCGTACGCGCAGCCGCTGGTCTACTTCTTCGGCCAGGGCCGCGCCGACGGCACGGCGGCCATGAAGGACGTGCTCGGCGGCAAGGGCGCGGGCCTCGCGGAGATGACGACGATCGGCATTCCGGTGCCTCCCGGATTCACGATCGCGAGCTCCCTTTGCCTCACCTATCTCGAAAGCCGCCAGTTTCCGCCCCGCCTGCGCGCCGAGGTCGAGAACAGCCTGCACCGGCTGGAGGCCACCACGGGCAAGCAGTTCGGCGGCGCCGATCATCCGCTGCTCGTGTCGGTCCGGTCCGGCGCGGCCGTCTCGATGCCGGGCATGATGGAGACGATCCTCAACCTCGGGCTCAACGACACCACGGTCGAGGGACTCACCCGTCAGAGCGGCAACCCGCAGTTCGCGTGGGACTCGTACCGCCGCTTCGTCCAGATGTACGCGAGCGTCGTCTACGACCTGCCCAAGCGGCCGTTCGACGATCTCCTCGAGGCCCGCAAGCGCAAGGCCGGCGTCGAGCGGGACATCGACCTTCCCACGGAGGAGCTCAAGGCCATCGTCCAGGAGTTCAAGACCCTGGTCCGCGTCGAGCGCGGGCGCCCCTTCCCCGAGCTCCCGCTCGACCAGCTCTGGGGCGCCATCGCCGCCGTGTTCGAGAGCTGGAACACCCGGCGCGCCATCGATTACCGCCGCCTCCACGACATCCCCGATACGATGGGGACGGCGGTCAACATCGTCGCGATGGTCTTCGGCAACATCGGGGAGGACTCGGGGACGGGCGTGGCCTTCAGCCGGGATCCGTCCACCGGCGAGCGCCGCATTTATGGCGAATACCTGATCAATGCACAGGGCGAGGACGTGGTAGCGGGCATCCGGACGCCGGTGCCGATCGCGCAGCTCAAGGACGCGATGCCCGAGGCCTTCAGCGAGCTCGAGCGTACCGCACGCCTCCTGGAGCGCCACTTCCGCGACGTGCAGGACATGGAGTTCACGGTCGAGCGTGGCCGCCTGTACATGCTGCAGACGCGGCGCGGACAGCGCTCCGGACACGCCGCGGTACGGGTGGCGTGCGAGATGGTGGATGAGGGGCTCATCACCGAGGAGGAAGCGGTCGCTCGCATTCCGCCCAACGACCTCAATCAGCTGCTGCACCCGACCATCGACCCGGACAGCAAGCTCGACCTGCTCACGACCGGTCTCCCCGCCTCGCCCGGAGCGGCGAGCGGCATCGTCGTGTTCGACGCCGACGTGGCGGAGGCGCAGGCCAAGGCGGGGGAGGCCGTGATTCTCGTGCGGCGGGAAACCTCGCCCGAGGACTTCCACGGCATGGTGGCCGCCCGCGCCGTCCTGACGGCCCGCGGCGGCATGACGTCCCACGCCGCCGTGGTGGCGCGGGGCATGGGGAAACCCTGCGTCGCGGGTGCGCAGGAGCTGCAGGTGGACGAGCAGCTCGGTCACGTCAGCGTGAACGGCCGACGTGTGTCCGCCGGCGAGTGGATCACGGTGGACGGGGCGAGCGGCAAGGTGTACGCCGGGCGGGCCGCGCTCAAGACCCCGGAGCTGAGCGGCAACTTCACCCGGCTCCTCGGCTGGGCCGACCGCCTGCGCCACCTCCGCGTGCGGTGCAACGCGGATACCCCGGCCGATGCGCACCGGGGCCGCGACTTCGGCGCCGAGGGCATCGGCCTCTGCCGGACCGAGCACATGTTCTTCGAGGGCGGACGGCTCGAGGCCATGCGCGAGATGATCGTCGCGCGGGATACCGAGGGTCGCAAACGCGCGCTCGCCAAGCTCCTGCCGATGCAACGCGCCGATTTCGAGGCCATCTTCCGCGCCATGGACGGGCACCCGGTGTGCATCCGGCTGCTCGATCCCCCACTCCACGAGTTCCTCCCCAAGGAGCCCGCGGAGATCGAGGCGCTCGCGGCGCAGATGAAGCTCCCGCCCGAGGACCTGCGCCGCCTCATCGACGGCCTCACCGAGGTGAATCCGATGCTCGGGTTGCGCGGCTGCCGGCTGGGCATCCTGTACCCCGAGATCACGGCGATGCAGGCACGTGCCATCTTCGAGGCCGCGTGCACCGTGGCCGCTCGCCAGGGCCGCGTCATGCCGGAAGTGATGATCCCGCTCACGAGCAACGTGATCGAGTTCCGGAAGCAGGCGCTCATCGTGCGGCAGGTCTCGAGCGAGGTGTTCGGCGAGCGGCAGATCACGGTGCCGTTCACCCTCGGCACCATGATCGAGCTGCCGCGGGCCGCCCTCACGGCCGACGAGATCGCGCGCGAAGCGCAGTTCTTCTCCTTCGGCACGAACGACCTCACCCAGACCACCTGGGGCCTCTCGCGCGACGACGCCGGGCGGTTCCTGCCGCTCTACCTCGAGCAGAACATCATCGACGACGATCCCTTCCAGGTGCTCGACCGCGCCGGCGTCGGGAAACTCATGACGATCGCGTGCGAGCTGGGACGCGGCACCCGGCCGGACCTCAAGCTCGGCATCTGCGGCGAGCACGGGGGGGAGCCCGCGTCCGTCGCCTTCTGCGACCAGCTCGGCATGAATTACGTTTCCTGCTCGCCGTTCCGCGTGCCGATCGCACGGCTGGCCGCGGCGCAATCGGCCCTCGCGGAGCGCGGGACGATGGACCGGACGCGGGCCACCGTCTAGCCCCGGCGCTCCCGTGCCGCTTCCACTTCCGACGATGAGTCAGTTCATGCGACGCTGGAATCTGTTCGGCACCATTCGCTCGGCGGCCCTCGCCCTGGCCCTCACCGCATGCGGCGGCGAGAGCGGGCCGGGTGGCGACCTGACGGAGGAAGAGGTCGCCGCGCTCGTCGAAGCATTGACCACGGCCGGCGTTCCGCTCGGCGCAGACCAGTTCCTCCTCGGTCCCATGCTTTCGGGCGCCGAGCTCGGAACGATCGGCGACTTCGACGCGGTCGGCGCGCAGGTGGACTACACGGTCGTCAACGGGACGCAGGAGGGCTCGTTCCGCTGGGTGGGCGTCACCGGGTGGTCCGGGTTCGATGCGGGCGCCGAATCCGTCGACGCCGCCTTCGGAGCGATCTTCTCGTTTCCCGTCGAGGGCTTCCCCGCCTCGTTCGACGAGACGATCGAGGACGGCGATGTGATCGCCTGGGCCTATCAGGCATCGCCGCAGACGAACTACTATCCCGGCGAGACCGGCACCTTCGTCATGAGCTCCGCCTCGTTCGGAGCTGCGGAGGCGTGCCCCGAGATTCCGGAGTTCGGCAACGGGATCGAGGTGACGCAGTGCCTCGTGGCCTTCGGGACGATGACCGGCAGCCTCGGGTTCACTGCCAATCGCGTGTCGGGTACCGGCGCCGAATCGTTCGTCCTCCCAGGGACCGCCTATGACCTCCCGGCGACGCGGGTCGAGATCACGGTCGATTTCACCGGGGCCGCCGCCCGTCGCGGAGCGCCGTGACGATGCCTGCGCCCCTCGTCGGCATCGTGATGGGCAGCGACTCCGACTGGGAAGTGATGGAGCACGCGGCCCGTCGCCTCTCGGCGTTCGGCGTGCCGCACGAGCGCCGCGTGGTCTCGGCCCATCGCACGCCCGACCTGCTCTTCCGCTACGCCGAAGACGCCGCCGGCCGCGGACTCCGCTGCATCATCGCCGGGGCGGGCGGCGCAGCACATCTCCCTGGTATGCTCGCGTCCAAGACTGCCGTTCCGATCCTGGGTGTGCCGATCCCGACCCGCCACCTTCAGGGACTCGATTCCCTCCTGTCGATCGTGCAGATGCCCTCGGGCATCCCGGTCGCGACGTTCGCGATCGGCCAGGCCGGCGCGGCAAACGCGGCCCTCTTCGCGATCGCGATGCTCGCCGCCACCGACACCTCCCTCGCCACCCGGCTCGCCGAGTTCAGGCGGGATCAGGAGGCCCGCGTCCTCGGACTTTCGCTGCCGGACGCCGAGTGATCCTGCCCGGAAACACAATCGGCGTGGTCGGTGGAGGTCAGCTCGGAAGGATGTTCGCTCTCCGGGCGCGCGTCATGGGGTATCGCGTCGTCGTCCTCGAGCCCGATCCGCGCAGCCCGGCCGGTGCCGTGGCCGACCACCAGATCGAGGCGGCCTACGACGACCCCGCCGCCCTCGCCGCGCTCGCCGAGTCGTGCCAGGCTGTGACCACCGAGTTCGAGAACGTGCCGGCGGGGGTCCTGGCCTTTCTGAGTGAACGCGTCGTGACTCGCCCCGCCGCAAGCGCGGTCGCCATCGCCCAGGACCGGATCGCGGAGAAGGAGCAGATGCGCCGGGCGGGCCTCGCCACCGCAGAGTTCCGGCCGGTGCGAGGCAGCGCTGCCGCGCGGGCTGCCTTCGCCGAGCTCGGCCACCGGCCGGGGATCCTCAAGACGAGCCGCCTCGGGTACGACGGCAAGGGTCAGGCGCTGGTCACGACCCCGGACGAATGCGCCGCCGCGTTCGAATCGCTCGGCGGGGTCGAGTGCATCCTCGAAGAGCGGCTGCGCCTGGAGACCGAGGTGTCGGTGGTGCTCGCACGGACAGCGGACGGCGCCATCGCGGCCTTTCCCCCGGGTGAGAACGAGCACCGATCCGGGATCCTCGAGAGCACGGTCGTCCCGGCCCGGATCGCCGAGCCGCTCGCCGCCGAGTGTCTCCGGGTGGCGGAGCGGGTCGCGGATTCCCTCGAGTATGTGGGGGTGCTGGGCGTCGAGCTTTTCATCGCCTCGGGCGGCAAGGTCTTCGTGAACGAGATCGCGCCGCGGCCTCATAACAGCGGGCACTATACCCTCGATGCCTGTGCCACCGACCAGTTCGAGCAGCAGATTCGCACCCTCTGCGGGCTCCCGCTCGGCGACCCGAGGCTCCTCTCCCCGGTCGCCATGGTGAACCTGCTGGGCGATCTCTGGGAGCATGGCGAGCCGCGATGGGATCGGGCGCTCGCCGTTCCCGGCGTTCGCCTCCACCTGTACGGGAAGGCCCAGGCTCGCCCCGGCCGGAAAATGGGCCACCTCACCTGTACCGCCGCGAGCCCGGACCGGGCCCTGAAGCTCGCGCTGGCCGCACGCGAGGCCGCGACGCCTTCTCGCTGACCGCTCATTCGGAACCTCCTGGAGCCCCGCCTTGGCGGGGCTCTTTTGCTTGCCGGTAGAGGACCCAGTGAGCGGACAGTGCGTCGAAGGCCGGGATCGCTCGCCTGCATACTGCATACTGGTCCTCAAGTGAGTTATCAATATCTAAACTGCACGATTGCAGAGAGTTGCTGGGAACATTGGACATGTAGCGATCCCCACTTTTCCACGGCGGAATGTGGTCAACTCGCCCTGTCGAAGGTTGTTCAAGGTTTGGAAGATCGGGGATTGGATTGCCGCAAGGGCAAAAAAAACCGCCGCGCAACGGCGCGGCGGTGGGATGGAGGCGCAGGGAATCGAACCCTGGTCCGAATCAGCTTCCGAAATGGCGTCTACGTGCGTAGGCCGGAATTCACGCCGTCACTGCGAGCCGGTAACCGACCGACCTTCTCGCAGCCTATCCCCTGAAATCTCGTCCCGACCGCAGGAGCATCGTTCGGAACCAGCCCGGATTTTCGATTCGCCGCCGGCGCCCCGGACGGGCTCCAGACGGCGAAGGTGCGTGAAGCGAGCTCAGCTCAGCTTACGCAGCCAGTGCCAGATCAGTATTGGCAGGTAAATCATTCCAAGTGGTTTAGCCAGGGACCTGGACCTGGGCACGCTGCAATTCCCTCTACCGACCCGTCGAAGCCAGTCGCCCCCTCGGGTGTACGGAATATAGCCAGTCCGGCCCCCTCGCGGTATGGCCCTGGATGCGCCGGAGCCCGTTCCTGACGGCCGGCCTCAGGCCGGCTGCCGGTTGCCGCGGGCTACCCCGCCCCTCCCCCCGCCACCTCGACCCGATTCCGCCCGGCTTCCTTGGCCACGTAGAGCGCTCGATCGGCGTGGGTCAGGAGGTTCTGGATGCTCGGCGAGCTTTCCGGGAAGGCCGCGACGCCGAACGACGCGCTCAGCGGCCAGGGCCGGCCCTGCCACTCCCAGGCGGTCGTCCCGAGCTTCGTCCGAATCCGCTCGGCGGTGCGCCGACCGACTGCCAGATCGGCCCCCGGCAGCCAGAGCGCGAACTCCTCGCCGCCGATCCGCGCCGCCGTGTCCGAGGTACGCACCTGCTCGCGGATCAGCTGCCCGACATGCAGGAGGGCTGCGTCCCCGGCCGGATGGCCGAGGGAGTCGTTGAGCCGCTTGAAGTGGTCGATGTCGAGCACCACGAGCACACCGCGCGCCAGGCCCTGGCGGTTCATGGCCGCCTCGAGGGCGCGGCGGTTGGCCAGGCCGGTGAGGCGATCGGTGGCCGCCTCCCTGGCCTTGTTGGCATGTTGCTGCGCATTGAACAGGCGGGGTCCCGCCTCGCGCACGCTTTCGGTGATCTCCCCGAGCACCGGGCCCCGCGGCTCGCCGCCGCCAGGGAGCCAGACGGCGAGGGCACCGACGACCTCGAGCCCGCTCCGGATCCGCATGACGTACGCGGGGCCTCCGCTCTGGCGCCGATCGCCCGTGTCGCCGGTGGGGTCGGCGTGCACGCCATCGTCCTGGAGCAGCCCGTTGGCCGCGCGCGCCAGCGGCGAGGCGACGGGGAGTAGCCGGTCGAGCAGGCGCCGATCGGCGTGACTCGAGGTGCCGCTGACCCGCACACCGTCGAGGTCCTTCGAGGCGACCACGACGGCGGCGTTGGTCGCCCGCTCGAGCTGGTAGGCGAGCCGCAGCGAGACGCTCCCCACCGACTCGATCGCGAGAGCGTCCGAGCGCGCCTGCGCCATCGCCACGATCGGCCTTCGCCGCACGCCGGCAAGGAGACGATCGAGGTCCGCCTCCACCTCGGCGAGTCCGCCGGCTTCCGATTCCGCGAGGAGGAGGCCCACCGCGCAGCCGCCAGCCGCCCGCATGACGAAGAGCCCGGCTTCGAGGCGTTCCGCCCCGCCCTGCTCCTGTTCCCGCGCGCGTTCGAGGCGCCGGTCGATCGCCGCCACCTGCGCCGGCGGGAGGCCGTCGGCGTCGAGCACGCGTTCCAAGGTCGGGGCCTCCTCCTCGGCGTCGTACTCCGCGACCCAGACGCCCCGGGCCCGATGCGCGCGGAGGAGCCACTGCAGCGCCGGATCCGGCAGCAGGTGGGCGCCGGCCGCCGCTCCGACCCCCCGCGGTCCGCGAGCCGACCGGCGCGCGAGGAACCAGCCAAGTCCGCCACCCAGCGCGAGGGCCACGAACAGGCCGGTCATTCGCCGAGCCATCCGCGCCGTCGGATCCACGCATAGATCCCCACCGTCACGAGGAGCATGACGAGCCAGACCGTGGGATAGCCCCACCGTGAATGCAGCTCGGGCATGCGCTCGAAGTTCATGCCGTAGATGCCGACGATGAACGTGAGGGGCAGGAAGAACGCCGAAAAGAGCGTAAGGATCCGGACGATGCTGTTCGTGCGCTGGGTCGAGAGCCCCAGCTGGATGTGCAGGAGGTTGTTCGCGTCCTCCAGGAGCTCATCGGCGTACGCGTACATGCTCTCGGCGCCCTCGCGCGCGTCCTGGAACAGGGGGGACGTCGGGGCCGCCACCGGCGTGAGCTTGACGGTGACGTTCAGCGTGTGCCAGAGCATGCGCTTGATCAGCGTCGCCTGGCGCCTGAGCGTGTAGATCTCCCGGAGCACCGGCGGGGCGACGCCCTCGGCGAAGAGCTCGTCCTCGATGACGTCCAGGCGCCGCTCGGCCGCGTCCAGCGGGGGCTCGTACGTGTCGATGGCGCCGTTGATCAGGTCCACCAGGAGCCGGGCGGACAGGGTGCGGCGGCGCTCCGCGAGCCCGGCCGCCGCCGTACGCGTGGCGTGCTCCTGGTACCGCGCCCGGAGCCGGGCCACGAACGGCTGGTCCACCCGGTGAATCGTGATCACGAACTCCGGCCCGACGAAGATCGCGGTCTTGCGCGTGAAGGCCTGGACGGTCGTCGCGGACCCATCGCTCGACTGGTCGTGCGCCCGCACGATGACGAACGTCGTCTCGCCGATCCGTTCGTACTTCGGCAGGTGCTCCGGCTCGAGACTGTCCGCCACGAGCGTCGGGAAGAGGTTGTACTCCGCCGCGATCGTGTCCAGCTCGCCGGCCACGGGGCCGACGATGTCGATCCAGGTGAATCGCGGCTCCGCGATGCTGACGACGACTTCGCGACTCATCGGCGGAGAATCCGGCTCGCCGCGGCCGCCGCGCCGAATCCATTGTCGATGTTCACGACCGTGACGCCCGAGGCGCACGAGTTCAGCATCCCCAGCAGCGCAGCGACCCCGCCGAACGACGCGCCGTACCCGACGCTCGTCGGCACGGCGATCACGGGTCGGCGCACCAGCCCGCCCACCACGCTCGGCAGCGCTCCCTCCATCCCTGCCACGACGATGACCACCTCCGCCGCGTCGAGCCGTTCCCGGGCGGAAAGGATCCGGTGAATGCCCGCCACGCCCACATCGAACAGTCGCTCGACCTCGTGCCCGAACGCGTCGGCGACGATGGCCGCTTCCTCGGCCACCGGCAGGTCGCTCGTGCCTGCGGAGATGACGAGCAGTCGTCCGGTGCGGGCCGGCGGGTCCTCGCCTGCAAGGTGCACGACGCGCGCAAGCGGATGCCAGCGCAGCGCCGGGTGCTCGGCGCGCAGCGCCTCGGCTTGTGCCTCGCTGGCACGCGTGCCCAGGAAGGCGCCGTTGGCGTCGCGGAGGCGGCGGCAGATGCCCGCGACCTGCTCGACGGTCTTCCCCTCGCAGAAGACGACTTCCGGCTGGCCTTGCCGGAGCGCCCGATGGTGGTCGATCGTCGCGTACGGGAGGGATTCGGAAGGGAAATGCCGGAGCCGGGCGACGGCGTCCGCCGCCGAGACCCGTCCGGCGGCGACCTGCCCGA
>JBLNHD010000082.1:0-8627 GCA_050268825.1 Gemmatimonadota bacterium | reverse complement strand
CTTGGCGAATTCTGCCTCGAGCCGGTTGATGCGTGCGGGGTCGTCATCGAAGAGCGCAAACGACGCGAGCAGGTTGGCCTTCCCGAAGCCGACGAACGTTTCCATCTGCGAGTAGAGCTGCGAGCGCAGCTTCACGAGCGCGCGGTCGAGCGTCGCCCGGTCCACCGGGCCGGTGCGGAGCGCCTCGATGGAGGCGTCGAACCCGGCGATCAGCGAATCGGCGGGCTTGTCGGCGTCATGATACGCGGTGACGATCCAGAGCATCGGCCCGTTGTAGTTGTACATGTTGCCGAGGCCGTAGTTGATCCCCGCGCCGACGCCGCCGGTGAGCGCGCGCTTCCGGACGAGCTCGTCGTAGAAGCGGCTGTCCCGGCCCTGGGCGAGGATCTGGTCGAGCAGCCCGAAGGCGTACCACTCCGGCGTGTACCGCTCCGGCACCCGGTATCCGAGCGCGATCGCCGGGCGCGTCGCGAGCGAGTCGGTCTTCGAGGAGCGCTTCTCGGCGGTCTGCCGCGGCTCCGAGAGATCGGGATCGGCCGGCTGGCGCACCTGCTGGATGTTGCCGAAGTATTGCGCGATCCACCGCTTCACCTGTGCGGGATCGAAGTCGCCCGTGACCGCGAGCACCGCGTTGTTCGGCGCGTAGTAGGTGCGGAAGAACGCCGAGGCGTCCTCGAGCGTCGCCGCGTCGAGGTCGGCGAGGTCGCCGTAGAAATTGTGCGCGTTGAACCAGTTGCTGAACGCGCGCTGCGGCATGTCGAGCCAGGGGAAGCCGCCGTACGGCTGGTTCAGGACGTTGACGCGGACCTCGTTCTTCACGACGTCCTGCTGGTTCCGCAGGTTCGCGCTGTCGATCCTGAGCCCGCGCATCCGGTCCGCCTCGGCCCAGAGCACGGTCTCGAGCGCGTTGGAGGGGATGACCTGGTAGTAATTGGTGAAGTCGAACCGGGTCGAGCCGTTGAGGAGGCCGCCGTTCTTCTCCACGAGCTGGATGAATTCCATCTTGCCGAGGTTCTCCGAGCCCTGGAACATCAGGTGCTCGAAGAGGTGCGCGAAGCCCGTGCGGCCCTTCGGCTCGACGCGGAATCCGATGTTGTAGTACACGGCCACGACGGCCGTGGGCGCGGTCGTGTCGCGCGAGAGCACGACCTTGAGCCCGTTCGGCAGCTTGTAGTAGTCGATCGGCACCGAGAGGCGGGCCGGTTGCGCTGCCTGCTGCGCCAGCGCCGGCGATGCCAGCAGACCGGTGACGGCGGCCAGGGCGAGGCGCGTGAACGGCGCCCTCGCGACAGACGATATCATGCGATGCATGCGTACCTCGAAAGAGACCGGGATTGAGTCGGGCTACTCACGCGCGGTGGGCACGCCGTCGAGCGTCAGCAGCTCCTGGCGCCAGAAGCTCCGGGAGCCGTCCGCGGCGAGCACATCGTAGGTTTCCATGAACGGAACGCCGGTGATCGCCACCATCGTCCCGATGACCGCATTCCGGCGCGACGACCATTCCGCCACCTTCCAGCCCCGCATCGTCCTCCCGCCCATCTGCACCGGCACCTCCTCGCCCACGGTATAGACGCGCTCCTCGACGTCGGGCATGCCGGGGCTCCAGACCGGCATCCGGACCACGAGGCCGGGACGCAGGTCGAGCACCCCGAGGATAATGTCGGTCGCACCGGCATGGAACGCCCGGCGCGGAAGCTCCTTCGCGAACGGCTGCGGCTCCTGCCCCGGCCCCCTGCTCCACCCCGTCACCTGCGTCCGGTCGATGCGGAACGAGCTCTCGCGGCCGGCCGATCCCGCCGCCGCGAACCCGAGCGGCTGCAGCGTCTCGCGATCGAAGGTCTGGCGGAGGGTATATGTGTTCCGGCCGTTGGGCCCGGCGATGTCGCCCTCGGTGCGGAAACGGATCACGCCCCGGCCCGCTGAGTCGCCGATCTCCATGTAGTTCGTGATGGTGCCGCGCGGCTCGCCGTCGGGGCCCCCCGCGCGGAGAACGGTGCGCGACGAATGCACCGGGATGGCGTCCCCGCGGACGAGCGGCGAGCCGGGCTCGACGACGAGGGTGTCTGCCTGCGCGGCCGCGGGAGCGGGAGCGGTGGCGGCAAGGGCCAGGAACGGCAGGATCAGTGCGATACGAGGGAACCGGGACATGACGCGCTCCGCAAGCGGACCGGGAAGGGCCAATGACTTCCTAACGTACGTCGCCGGGAGGGGCCCGGTTTCCCTCGGCAGGGGGGCCGCGCCGTGGCACGGTGTCAGCCCCCGATCGCCGTCAGCTCCACGTACGCGGCCCAGACGGGCACCAGTCCGTCGAGCCGCGCGCGGAGCGCCGAGGCCGAGCCCGCCGGCAGGTCGGCGTAGGCATCGGCCTCGAACCGCCGGCGCATTTCGGGTGAAGCGCGTGACGTATCGAGCTGCATCGGGCCGTCGATCTTCCCCTGGAAGTCGAGGGTCTGGAGGGTCTCCGTGATCGCATCCCGGATGGCGGCGTAACGCTCGAGCGACATTCCCGCTGCCTCCGCTCCACCCGGCATCGTCTGCTCCTTCCATTGCGCCTGCATCGCCGCGCCGCGCTCCTCCGGGGTCGTGGCCGAACCGGCCTTCGCCTGCGCTTCGCGCACCAGCTCTGTCTCCCGAGCGAGGCCGCGCGTGAAGGCGTCGACGTCGGCTTCGGTGAACGTCACCGCTTCGGCCGCCGCCGGCTCGGAAGCGGCGCGACTCGTGGTCTCGGTCTCGGAGCCGTCGCCGGCGTCTCCGGCGCACGACGCGAGTGAAACGGTGCTCACGAAAATGAGCGCGAGGAGCGGAGTACGATATCGCATCAGCTGTTTCCTGTTCGAGGTGCTGGGACTGAAGTCGCTCAGAAGAGCGACAGGCGGGCAAGGCGCGGGACGTCGAGCGAACGTTCTACCACCAGGCGGATCCGGTCGGTCGAGAACGGCTCGACGCGGTCGAGCTTGCGATGTCCGATCGTGGTCCCTCGGCTGATCTCCCGCCACGCTCCTCCGAACCACGCCTCGACCCGATACCGCTCGACCGACTGCCCGTGGGCCACCGCTTCCTCGAGGCAGACGACGGAGCACCGCGCCTCGCCGGCCAGCCGGAGCTCGGCGCTGCCGGAGGTGCCGCGGGGGCTCCACCAGGTCCGGGGATCGCGATCCACCAGCCGGCGTGCCCGGCGGTCGCGCGAGCTCGCCCCGAGCGCGGCATCGGCCGAGTAGAGCCGGCGGATCGCTTCTCCGTACCCGGCGAGCCGCTCGACGTCGGTCGTGTGGAACAGGCCGTCCCGCGTCGGCGGGACGTTCAGGAGAAGCTTGCTGTTCCGCCCCACCGATGTGAAGTGCAGCTCCACGAGGTTCTCCACCGTGCGCACCTTCGCGTCTTCGGCCGGATGCCAGAACCACCCGGGGCGGATCGAGACATCGGTCTCGCCGGGGCGCCACACCGACCCGTCGGGGTGCCCTGTCTGGAGCGTCTCCGCCACGCCGGGCCCGTCGTATCCCGCATGGGGCACCGCGGCCGGATCGATGGTGGACCAGCACGTCTCGCCCGCGACGCCGCGCTCGTTCCCGATCCAGCGGACGTCGGGCCCCGCATCGGAGAAGATCACGGCGTCCGGCTGCAGCTTTCGGACGGTGCGGTGGATGCGCGGCCAGTCGTACGACTGGCGCCTGCCGTTCGGGCCCTCGCCGTTGGCCCCGTCGAACCAGATTTCGACGAGCGGGCCGTAGGCGGTGAGCAGCTCGGTGAGCTGGGTGATGTAGAAATCGTCGTAGGGACGGCCCTCGCCGTACGACGGCGCATTCCGGTCCCACGGGCTCAGGTAGAGGCCGGCGCCGAGCCCTTCCGCGCGGCAGGCGTCGACGAACTCGCGCACCACGTCGCCCCGGCCGCCACGCCACTGACTCGACGCCACGGAGTGGCGCGTCGTCGCGGTGGGCCAGAGACAGAAGCCGTCGTGATGCTTCGCGGTGAGGATCATCGAGCCGGCGCCCGCCGAGCGCGCGGCGCGCGCCCACTGCCGGGCATCGAGCGCGGCGGGGTCGAAGAGCGACGGGCGCTCCGTTCCGTCCCCCCACTCGCGATCCGTGAAGGTGTTGACGCCGAAGTGGATGAAGAGCGCCGTCTCCTCGCGCTGCCAGCGCAGCTGCGCCGCCGTCGGCACCGGGCGAGGCGCCAGCCACCCCGCGCCGGTCCGGCGCAGGAGCGGGAACGCCGCCGTGGCGGCGGCAGCGGAGATCAGCGTGCGGCGTTCCATGGGCTTATCATCACGTGAGAGAAGGGAGTCATCATGGCAGCGCCGACCCACGTCTTCTTCGACATCGGGGGTGTCCTCGGCACCAATGGCTGGGACACCGAGCAGCGCGCGAGCGCGGCGGCGGAGTTCGGGCTCGACGGGGAGTTCGAAGCGCGCCACCGCGAGATCGCCGGAGACTGGGAGCTGGGCCGCCTCTCGGCGGACGAGTACCTCGACATCGCCGTGTTCTACGAACCTCGGCCCTTCTCGCGCGAAACCTTCTTCGAGTGGATGAAGCGCCAGAGCCGGCCGTTCGAGGAGTCGGTCGCGCTGGCGCGGAAACTCGCGGATGCGGGCAAGGTCTCGCTCTTCACCCTGAACAACGAATCCGCCGAGCTGAACCAGCATCGCATCGAGGCGTTCGGACTCGCGCCGATCTTCGATGCCTTCTTCAGCTCCTGCTGGCTTGGCGTGCGGAAGCCGACGCCACGGATCTATACCGTCGCCCTCGCGGCGGCGCAGGCTCCGCCGGCGGACTCGCTCTTCATCGACGATCGAGCGCAGAACCTCGGGCCGGCCGCGGCGCGCGGCATGCGGACGATCCTCTATCGCGATCCGGCGCAGCTCGAGGCCGCGCTCGCCCGCGAGGGGCTGCTCTAGCGAAGTCGCGGTCCTACGGCCGCCACTTTCCCTGCGCCACGGCCGGCACGAACGACGCGAGCCCCTTCGGCGGGAACTCGAGCGTCTTCCCTTCCTCGGCGCTCTGATACGCCGTCATGAGGACCTTCACGACCTCGAGCCCGTCGTCGAAGGTGAGCAGCGGCGAGGCCTTCCCCTGGAAGACGCGCACGAAGTGCCGGTTCTCCGCCTCGTAGCCGTACGCCATCGCCTCGTTGGCCACCACCGGCATCAGCCCCATTTCCGCGTTCTGCTTCTCGACCAGGTCCTCGCCCGACTTCCCCTGCACTTCCCGGCTGAAGAAGAGCTTGAGCCCGCTGTCGAGCGTATTCCACGACATCGAGTACTCGGGGCCGAGCAGCTCCGCGGAGAGCCGGAGGCCGGCGCCGACGAAGCTCCAGGAGGTCGAGGCTTCGCCGATCACGGTGTGGCCGTCCTCGGTCTCGAACTCGATGACGACGCTCGCGTAGTCCTCGGAGGGCTGCTTCCGGTAGTCCACCGTCGGGCCCATCATCTTCGAGAGCCGCTCGGCGTACTCCGGGCGCGACCACTTGAGGCTGGCGATGTGCCCGGTGATCCGCTTCGGCGTCACGGTGGAGAGCGGTGCGCCGGGCTTCGTCAGGAGGTGGCGGACGACGAGGGCCGAATGGCACATCATGTCGTTGAGCACGCCGCCGCCCTGGAGATTCCCCTGCCAGAACCAGGGCATGTGGGGCCCGCTATGCTCCTCGGCGGCGCGCGCGAGGTAGGGCCGGCCGGTGAGCCCGGCGCCGCGGGCCCAGAGGAGGTTGCGGCCATGCTCCACCTGCGGCGCGAAGAGCTGGTTCTCGAGGTAGCCGGTCGCGAGGCCGACGCGCTTCACCAGCTCCGCCACTTTCGCGGCCTCGGCGACGTTGCGCGCGAGCGGCTTCTCGCAGGCGAGGCCCTTGAGCTCGCCGCGGCCGCGCTCGATCGCACTGACGATCTCCTCGACGTTCTCGATGCGGGCCTGGTTGGGGCCGCAGAGCCAGAGGGCGTCGATGGCGGGATCGGCGACCATGTCGGCGATCGAGGCGTAGGGGCGGGCGCGGCCGACGTCGAGCTCGGAGGCGAGCGCAGCCGTCGTGGCCGCGTTCTTCGCGGTAGGACTCCAGACCCCGCGAATCTCCGCATCCCGCACGCCCACGAACGAATTGATGTGGAAGCGCGCATTGAAGCCGCTCCCGATGAACCCGATGCCGAGCGGGGCTGTCATGAGTAGCTCACTCCGAGCTTCTGCATCTGTTCAGCCGGGCAGCCGCTCCAGTTCGGGTTGAAGACGTTGCCGATGTAGCGCAGGTCCTCGACGCCGATCCGGCTCGACCAGAAGCCCGTCGCCGTGAGATTCCGGAAGTTGCTGAAGAAGTCTGCCCCTTCCTTGAGCTCCGTCGGCGCTTTCTTCGGCCAGGCGATCGCATCCACGATGCCCATCCGCTCCGCCTCGGCGAGATCCGCAAAGGCCTTCTGGTGCCGCCGGGTGCTCTCCGCGTCGAGCCAGACGAGCCCCTTTCGCATCTGCTCGCCGCTCGAGGGATAGACGATCATGATGTGGTCCATGAACTCGGGCACCTTCGCGTCGCCCGCGCTGCCGGAGCGCTCATCCTTCGGGATCACGATGTCGGCGAGGAGGCGGACGGTGCGGAGCTCGGGCTCGGTGAAGAACTCGGGGGTGAACGGCCCGTCCGCCGCCTCGCGCGCCTTGCGCGCGGCGCGCTCGACGCCGTCCGAGGTGCAGCCGAAGGCACCGCTCATCACGGCGAGGCCGAGGAAGCCGAGCATCTCCCGGCGGGAGAAGTCGCTCATACGGCACCTCCCTTCCGCTGCTCGGAGATGTAGTCAGCCGTGCGCATCGCGAGTGCCATGATCGTCCAGGTGGGATTCTTGTCCGCCTGCGAGACGAAGGGCCCGCCGTCGGCGACGAAGAGGTTGGGCACGTCGTGGGCGCGGCACCACTCGTTCACCACCGACCGGGAGGGGTCCTTCCCCATCCGGGTGGTGCCCATTTCGTGGATGATCCGCCCGCCGGTGGCGATCCCGTAGCCCTTCTCCTTCGTGGGCATCGGCGAGAAGACCTCGCCGCCCATCTCGTCGATCAGCGCGCGGAAGGTCTCCTGCATGTGCTTCACCTGCAGGTGCTCGTGGTCGGTCCACTGCCAGTGGAAGCGGAGCACGGGAATCCCCCAGCGGTCCTTCACCTCGGGATCGAGCTCGCAGTAGCTGCGGTCGTTCGGAATCATCTCCCCCCGGCCGGAGAAGCCGATCGTGGTGCCGTAGAGGCGCCGATAGGAGTCCTTGAGCGCCTTGCCGTAGCCGCCGAACTCGGGATAGGCGTCGATCCCCCACATGAAGCCGTACGAGGGCACGCCGCGCCCGCCCCAGATCTCGATGTGGTAGCCGCGCGGGAAGTCGAGCTTCCGGTTGTCGAGCCACCAGGGGCAGTAGAGATGCCCGCCGCCGACGCCGTCCTCGTTGTGCGGGATGCCATTCTGCAATTTCGGGATGAAGCCGGCGACGTCCGTCCCCGTCGTGTCGGTGAGATACTTCCCGACCACGCCGCTCGAGTTGGCGAGCCCCTGCGGGAACTTTGCCGACTTCGAATTGAGAAGGAGGCGGGCGGACTCGCAGGCGCTCGCCGCGAGCACCACGATTCGCGCGCGCACGTGCTGGTCGGTGCCGTCCGCCTTGTTCACGTACGCGACGCCGTCGGCCCGGCCGTCCGCCCCCACCGTCACCTCGCGCGCCATGGCGTTCGTGTGCAGCGTGAGCCTGCCCGTCTCGAGCGCGGGCGCGATCAGGACGTTGGTGGAGGAGAAGTTCGAGTTGGTGTGGCACCCGCGGTAGCACTGGCCGCAGTAATGGCACGCGGGCCGGCCGTTGTGCGAGCGCGTGATGATCGACAGCCGCGCGGGAATGCAGGTGACCTTGAGCCGGTCCGCCGCCTGCTTCACCAGCATCTCGTAGCAGCGCGGCGTGGGCGGCGGGAGGAAGCGGCCGTCCGGCTCGTTGGGGAGGTTCTCGGCACTGCCGAAGATGCCGATGAGGTTGTCCACCCGGTCGTAGTACGGCTTGAGGGTGTCGTAGCCGATCGGCCAGTCGTCGCCGAGGCCGTCGAGGCTCCGCCGGCGGAAATCGTCGGGGCCGAAGCGGAGCGAGATGCGACCCCAGTGATTCGTCCGGCCGCCGACCATGCGGGCGCGCCACCAGTCGAACTTCGACCCGTCGGCACGGGTGTACGGCTCCCCCTCGATATCCCACCCGCCGATGCAGGCGTCGAACTCGCCGAACGGCCGCTCCTTCGTCGAGTTGCCCCGGATCGGCGACTCGTACGGCCACTTGAGCATCACCGAGTCCTTCGTATTGTCCCAGGGCCCGCCCGCCTCGAGCATCACGACGTCGGCACCGGCCTGGGTCAGCATGTAGGCCATCATCCCGCCACCGGCCCCGGAGCCGATGATGCACACGTCGTAGACCTTGCGCTGCTGGTAGAAGGGCATGGAAAGTTCAGGGGTGAGGGGGGGACGCGGGACTCGGGACTCGGGGCTCGGGACGCGTGGCTCGAAACTCGGGGCTTGCAGGTCGACCTGAGGCGCGGGGGTGCGCCTGGTGACGCGCGTCCCGCAGCCCGAGTCCATCTCCCCGAGTCCCTCAACCTATCAGACGCCGAGACTCGCCACCAGTGAGATGACGCCCGCGTTCG
>JBLNHD010000081.1:0-15322 GCA_050268825.1 Gemmatimonadota bacterium | reverse complement strand
GGCATGGACGCAGCCGGACCGGGAATGGGACGTGGGGGCGCAACGCGGAACTTACCCGATCCCACTGACGATGCGACAGGTAGCGCCCCCCGCGGCGGGCCATAGCTTTCCCGAATGCCATTCCATCTTCTGCTCCTGGACGCCGATCCCGAGCGGCGGCAGGCACTCGCGGCACTGCTGCGCGGCGCCGGCCACGTGGCGGTGCCGGAAGGGAGCGCGGCCACGGCCGCCGAAGGGCTCATCGTGGAGCCGGGCGGGGCCGCGCCCGGCTTCGACCTCCTGACCGTGGATCTGCGGCATCCGGAGATCGACCTCGCGGCGCTGCGCGATGCGCTTGCGCCGCGCTCGCAGCTTCCTCCCGATCCGCTCGACGCCGCCGAGCGCCGGCACATTCTGGCGGTGCTGGCGCATACCGGAGGCAACCGCCGGAAGGCGGCGCAGATTCTCGGGATATCCCGCTCGACCCTCCTCAACAAGCTGCGGCGCTACGGCGCGGAGCCGTAGGCACTGCTACGGGCGCACGATCCGCACGCGCCCGAGCCGCGATACGATCACCCGGCGCACGACGCCGCGGTACGACAGCGTCCAGGTGCCGTTCGAGACCCCGTAGGTGATGCCGACGGGCGCGAAGAGCAGCGCGCGGTCGGGTGCCGCGAGCCCCACCCCTGCCGCCGCCGGCCCCGGCCCGCGCCAGCGTGGAATGGTATCCGTGCCTTCGATGGTGCCGATCGTCATGCTGTCCGCGGTGATCCGGAGCAACGCCACGCGACTGGAGGTGACTGCGATCATGCGTGCGCGGGTGTGGGCGGCCGCGACGCGGTGCGCTTCCTGCTCGACCCGGATCGACGCGAGCGGCCTTGTAAGCCGGGGCAGCGTGATCATGCCGAGCAGCGAGACGAGCGTCATGACGATGAGCAGCTCGACGAGCGTGAGACCCTGTCGCATGGCCGCACGGTAGCGCGGGCGACTGCATGTCCCTGCACCCGATTCGTGCGCGTGGTGGCGAAAAATCGCCTCTTGCCCTCTCCCGCCGGAGTGGGCATACTAGCTTGCCCTCACCACCAACTCGCGCCCGGGAGACTCCAGCCGAGTGTTCACCCGCAAGCGTCTCGTTCACGCCCTGTCCCACCGGGCCGACGAGGAGCAGCATGCTTCCTTCCTCGAGCGCGCGCAGGTGGCGCGCGGCGAGAACGAGGCACGCGGACGCGTGGCCCTCGGTGCGTACCTCGCGGTGCGGCTGATCGACCGCGTGGTGCGCTCGAGCGGAAGCCGCGACGACGAAGACGCGATCCAGTGGCAGGTGCAGACGACGCGCGAGTACCTCGTCGACTTCCCCGTGGACGACGCCGAGGCGGCATGCGTGGCGCGCCTCATCGACGCGGCGGCAAGCTCGCAGGCGGAGCGGCTTGCGCTCGTGCGCCAGGCGCTCGGTCGCTACGCGACGCATCTCGAGCGGGAAGATCGCGCGGCCGAGGCGCTCGACATGCTCGGGCTCAGCGCCGCGAGCTGTCGCGATGCCATCCCCGCGGCCGAGTTCTGCGAGCTGGCCCTGAGCGTGGGTCGGCTCAACCTGGCCCTTGGGCGGCCCGAGCACGCCGCCGATGCCTTCCTCGCTGCCGAGGAAGCGGCGCGCGAGGTCTCGGACGATGGCGCCCTCCTGCGCGCACGGCTCGGCGCGCCTGGCATCGCGCGGCTTCGGGGAGACCTGGTGCTCGCGCGGCAAGGCGTGGAGCACGTCATCGACGTCGCGACCGGGCGGCCCGACCTCACCACCGTGGCGAGCGACGCGTATGCCGAGCTTGGCGCGGTCCTCGAGTGCGCCGGACGCCCGGCCGAAGCGCTGCGCGCGCTCTACGAAGCGTTTTCCCGGACCCCCGATCCCGACGAACGCACGACCATTCTCTGCCGGCTCGGTGAAGGCCTCGCGCAGCTCGACGAGGCCGAGGCGGCACAGGCGGCGTTCGACCTGGTCGAAGCATTGACGGGCAGCCCGGGCCTCCGCGTGCGCGCGTTCCTGGGGTCGATGGGACTTGCCTCCGCGCGGCACAACCGGATTGCCTTCGAGCGTTCGCGCGCCGCCGCGCGCGAGCCGGTGCGCCGCCTCAATGCGGAGGCCCGGATTAACTTCCTGCATCAGAGCGCCGTCGGGCTCGCGCGGTTCGGGCAGTTCGAGCGGGCTGCGGCCGCGTGGCGGGAGGCGCTCGACCTCGCGGAGGCGCACCGGCTGGCCGCATGGGGGCGCACCATCGAGCGCATCCTGTCGCATCTCGGGGAGTGCCGCGCCCATGACCCGGCCGACGCGGACATGGCCCGGCCCGATCAGGATCTCGCGGATCTCTCGGCCACGCTCCGCCAGCTCGCCGCGCTCGCCGCGCGGTAGCGCCGGTTACACCACCTTTCGGTACGAGCATCGTGATCTCCGCCCAGCCGTCCACGCCCGACCCGCTCGCCACCCTGCGAGAGTATCGCCCCCTCGCGCCCTGGGGGTTGCGCGATCTCGCGGCACTCACTGGCGCGATCCTCGACGCCTCGGGCGTGGTGCCGATCAATGCGGCCGCCCGGGCGCAGCCGAGCGAGCGGACCATCCGGTTCTATGTGGCGCGCGGCCTCGTGAGCCCGCCGGAAGGCCGCGGTACCGCCGCGGTCTACACCTACAAGCACATGCTCCAGGTGCTCGCCATCAAGCTGCGCCAGATGGAGGGAGCCACGCTCGACACGATCGTGCGGGAGGCGGAGGCGCTCTCGGGCGACATGATCGAGCGCCGCGTGGCCCAGACCCTCGGGGCCGCCCTCCCGCATCCCTCCCAGCTCGCGCTGCTGCAGGCGCCCGGCACGGGACGCGGCCGGGTCGGACGCGCGCTGCAGGCGTGGATCGCCCCGCCCGATCCCGCCGCCGCGCGCGGCGTGAGCTGCCGGCGGATCACCGTGGCGCCGGGCGTCGAGCTGCTCATCGACGAGCAGCATCCGGTGGCCCGGCTGCACGGCGGCAGCGAGGCCATCGGCGAGGCGATGCGCCGCGCACTCGCGTCCCTCATGCCGGGCCCCGGCGGCATCCAGTCGTAGGCTCGAGCGGTCAGCGCACCCTTCCACGGAGCGGACAGATGGAACTGGTCATCCTCCTCGTCGTCGTCGCCGTCCTCGTCTTCTGGATGATCGGCGCGTATAACGGGCTGATCACGCTGAAGAACCAGGTGCTCAACGCGTGGAAGCAGATCGACGTCCAGCTCAAGCGCCGCCACGACCTGATTCCCAATCTCGTCAACACGGTGAAGGGCGCCATGGAGTTCGAGCGCGGCACGCTCGAGGCGGTGATCTCCGCGCGGAACAAGGCGGTGGCTGCGACGAGCGTGAAGGAAACGGCGCGCGCCGAAGGCGAGCTGACGCAGGCGCTCGGCCGGCTCTTCGCGCTCACCGAGGCGTATCCCGAGCTCAAGACGAACGCGAACATCCTCTCCCTCCAGGAAGAGCTGACCAGCACCGAGAACAAGGTGGGCTTCGCGCGGCAGCACTACAACGACGTTGCCACGACCTACAACACGCGGCAGTCGACGTTCCCGACGATGCTCGTGGCCGGCATCGCCAAGGCCTCGCCCGCCGAGCTCTGGGAGATCGAGGACGCGGCCGAGCGCGCCGTGCCCAACGTGGACCTGTCGTTCGGCGGGACGCCGCGCCCCTGATCGCGCGCCCCGGGCGTGGCTGAAGGCAATCTCTTCGTCCAGCAGGAAGCGAACCGCCGGCGATCCAGGTGGCTCGTCGGCGGTTTCATCGTCTTCTTCGCCTGGGTCGGCTTCGGCGGGGACCTGGCGCTCGGCCTCCTCACGGCCGACAATCCCCCCGGATCGTACCACCATCTCATCCCCTTCATCGGCATCTTCACCTCGATCGTCGCCTCGGCGATCTGCCTGAGCGCGTGGAAGCGCGGCGCCGATCGAGTGCTCTGGTCGGCGGGGGCGTGGGAGATCCTCGAGGCGGCCACGCCCGAGCAGCGGCAGTACGTGAACGTCGTCGAGGAGATGGCGATCGCCGCGGGGCTGCCGCGGCCCCGCATCTGGCTCGTGCCCGACGACGACCCGAACGCCTTCGCCACCGGGCGCGATCCCGAGCACGCGAACATCGCCGTCACGCAAGGGCTTCTCGACACGCTCTCGCGCGACGAGCTGCAGGGCGTCGTGGCCCACGAGATGGCGCACGTGCAGAACTACGACACCCGGCTCATGACGCTCCTTGCCGGCATGGTGGGCGCGGTGCTGCTGCTCTCGGATGGCGCGGGACGGATGCTGCGGGGCGGCAGCCGGATCGGCGGCGGGCGGAGCGCGGGAGGCGGCAAGCGCGGCGGAGCCGGCGCGCTCGGGATGATCGTGCTCGTCGTGTGGCTCCTCACGCTCGTGATCGCGCCGGTGGTGACGCGGATCCTGGCCATGGCGGTGAGCCGGAAGCGCGAGTACCTGGCCGACGCCACGGGCGCGCAGTTCACGCGCAATCCGGGCGCCCTCGCGAGCGCGCTCGAAAAGCTCGGCGCGGCCTCGGGTGCCACGCGCGCCATCACACGGGGCGCCGCGCATCTGTGCATCGTGGACCCGACGGAGCGACGGCTCTCGGATCGCGAAGGGTTGGTGGGAGACCTGCTGGCCTCCCATCCCCCGCTTGCCCAGCGGGTGATCCGGCTGCGCGGGATGGCGTTCCAGCAGGACAAGCGCGCGGCGGCCGAGATCGGCTAGCGCGCGCCGGCCTCCCCGTCGTCGGTGAGCGAGAGGATCTCTTCGGCGAGCGTGTACGGATCGAAGGGAAGCCGCACCACGAGGTCGGCGGAGACGCGGTGCGCCATCGCGTCGTCCGCCACGAGCGCGACGGTCTTGAAGAACTCCCCGCCTCCCGGCAGGGCGTGGAGGGCCGCGTCCGTGGCCACGGCGAGCGTCACCCCCACGGCATGCGCCGACTGGGCGAACTTCTCCGCGGCGCGGCACCGCTGCACCTCGAATCCCGCCTTCTGCAGCACCCCCGCCACCACCTGCGCCAGCGGGTCGTCCTCGATGTAGAGGATCGCGGTGCCGCGCGAGCGGACCGGCACCTCGATCCCGGCGCCGCTGCCGTCCTCGGCGAGATCGATCATGCGGAGGTTCCCCGGGTAGGGCGTCGTCCGCGCCTGGCGCAGCGAGCCGATCCGGCGGACGATGTCGCGAATGCGGTCGAGGTTCTCGCGCAGCGCGTCGAGCGTGGCCCGCTGCGCGGGCGTCACCGGATCGTCGCTCATGGAGAGGAGGTCGAGCTCCGCGGTCGCGGTCATGAGCGGGTTGTTGATCTCGTGGTGCAGCGTCACCGTCATCTCGCCGATGGCGGCGAGCCGCTCCGAGCGGACGAGCTCCTGCTGTGCCGTGGCCAGGGCGGAGCGGAGCGCGCGCTCCCGCCGCACGCGGTCGAGCACCTGCGGGAGCAGGTGGGCAAGCGACGCGTCCTTCACGAGGTAGTCGTCGGCGCCGCGGCGCAGGACGGCGGCGGCCAGCGCCTCCGTCCCGTTCCCCGTGACGACGACGATGCTCGGCGGCCGGGGCCGCGCACGCAGCGGGCCGACGGCCTCGACGCCGCTCATGTCGGGGAGCTGGTGGTCGAGGAGCACCACGTCGAAGTCGCCGCCGCGCGCGAGCGCCTCGGCGCCGCGCGACACGTGATCGACGTCGGTGAACCCGTGCTGTCCGAGGATGGCCCGCATGAGCCGCACCATGTCCGCATCGTCGTCGACGATCAGGACCCGAAGCGGGGCTCGCTCTCCGGCGGGGCGCGTCAGCCGGCGGTCTCGTCGAGGTAGGTCAGCGTGGGGCGGTGGCGGACCACCGTCTCCAGCGCACGGTGCACCGCCGGGTCGAGCACGCTGCCGATCAGGTCCCGCATGCGCTCGACGGCGGTGGCGGGCGGCATCTTCTCCTGGTAGGGGCGCGACGTGGTCAGCGCGTCGTAGATCTCGACGGCGCCGATGATGCGTGCCCCGTACGGAATCGCCTCCCCCTCCAGGCGGTCGGGATACCCGAAGCCGTCCCACCGCTCGTGATGGCTGCGCACGAACGCGATGACTTCCCTGAGGTGCACGAGCGGGCTCAGGATCTGCGAGCCGACCACGACGTGCTGCTTCACGTGCTCGTACTCCTCGTCGGTGAGCGGCCCCTGCTTGCTCAGGATCTCCTCGCGGATGCCGATCTTCCCGATGTCGTGCAGGCGGCCTGCCGTGCGGACCTTCTCGATCGATTCGTCGTCGTAGCCCATCTCGGCGGCGATCGTGGCCGCGAAGTCCGCCACCCGGGCGGAGTGGCCGCGGAGATACGGATCCTTGGCCTCGAGCGCATTCACCAGCGCTTCGAGCGT
The DNA here is from genome assembly GCA_050268825.1 of Gemmatimonadota bacterium. Classification (GTDB taxonomy): domain Bacteria; phylum Gemmatimonadota; class Gemmatimonadetes; order Gemmatimonadales; family GWC2-71-9; genus CAMLLJ01. The sequence goes on along the minus strand of JBLNHD010000081.1, from coordinate 8,968 downwards.
GGCCACCGAGATGCGCTCCAGGTTGGCGCGCTCGGCGCGGACCTCCGCGGAGCGCACCGCCACTTCCTCCTTGAGCCAGCGGTTGATCTGCTGGTCCTCGATCCTGGTGTGGCGCCGGGAGAGGGCGCGCTGGATGGCGCGCGAGAGCACGTCGAGATCGATCGGTTTCGTCAGGTAGTCGAGCGCGCCCCGCTGCATGCAGAGCGCTGCGGCGGTGGCGTCGTTGACGGCCGTGAGCATGAGGAGCGCGATGTCCGGCTCCGCCTGGATGACGCGCGGCACCAGGTCGATCCCGCTCAGCCCCGGGAGGTTCACGTCGAGGAGCATGCACGTGATCTTCCGGCGCCGCAGGACCTCGAGCGCCTCCTCGCCGGTCGCCGCGACCGATACCTCGAACCCCTGCCCGGTGAGGTAGCGCCCGAGGGCGCTGCGGATCGCCTCTTCGTCGTCGACCACCAGCACGGCGACGGGGCCGTCGGACTGCACCACGGATACTCCTCGGAAGAGGTACGCGGAAGCTATGAACGCCGCGGCGCGCGGGTCAAGAAATCACCCGACGAACTCGACGGGCACGCGCTCGGGAATCAGCCCGGCGTCGAACGCCCGGTCGAGCAGCGTCTGCACCGCCAGGCGCCCGCGGTCGCCGTAATCCACGGTCCAGTCGTTGACGTACATCCCCACGAACGTGTCCGTCCGCTCCGCACCGATCCCGCGGTTGAACTGGCTCGCGTGCGCCAGCGCCGGCGCGCGGTGCTCGAGCGCGTAGACGATGCTCGCGCGCAGGTCCCGGCCCACCTGGGCGATCACCGCGTCGCCGAGGTCCCGGCGCACCACATTGCCGCCGAGCGGCAGCGGGAGCCCCGTGCTTCCGAGCCACCAGGCGCCGAGATCCTCCCACAGATGAAGCCCGTCGTCCGCGTAGGTGAGCTGCCCCTCGTGGATGAGGAGCCCGACGTCCACCTCGCCACGATGCACCGCATCCTCGATCTGGTCGAAGGGGAGCACCACCGCCTCGAACTCCGGCTGGTAGAGCCGGAGCGCGAGGTACGCGGTCGTCATCAGGCCGGGGACGCCGATCCGCCTGCCGCGAACGGCGCCCTGCGGATCGGCCGGCCGGGCCTCCCGCGCCACCAGCCTCGGCCCGTAGCCGTCGCCCATCGAGGAGCCGGAGTTGAGCAGGGCGTACGTCCGCCAGAGGTACGCGTAGGCGTGGATCGAGACGGCGGAGACGTCGAGCTCGCCGCGGAGCGCGCGCCGGTTGAGCGACTCGATGTCCGAGAGCTCGTGGACGTAGGTGAGGTTGCCTGTGTCGATCTTGCCCGCCGAGAGCGCGTAGAACATGAACGCGTCGTCCGAGTCGGGGCTGTGGGCAACGTGGATCGTCCGGGTCATGACGCGGCTCTCGCGCGCTGGAGGAAGTCGTCGAGCACGTTGCGATGGTCGGCGTACTCGCCGCGAGCGGCCTCGATCTCCCGGTCGAAGGCCGCCTGGAAATCGGCGTACGCCGCGCGGAGGCGGGCCGAGTCGCCCTGGATCTCGGCGATGTCGCCGCGCACCACGTAGGCGAGGAGGTAGCCGGGCGTGTTCTGCAGCATCGTGTCCGCCAGCGCGAGCGCTTCCGTGACGCGGCCGACCTGGGCGTGCAGGACCGCGGCGTGGTAGCGCTCGTCGTTCGTCGCGGCGGGCAGCTGCGCGTAGGCGCCGAGCGCCATCGGCGTGAAGTTGACGACAGTGGCGGTGTCGCCGCGGCCCGCAGCTTCCATGACCCGGTTGTTGAGCCGGAGGAACCGCTCCTGCGGGCTCAACTGGCTGATGTCCGGCGCGGGCCCCGTGGGGAGGCCGCCGCCCGGATCGCCGCCGGGCGCGACGTTGCCGGCGTTCGCCATGTCGGGCGTGCGCGGGCCGGCGTCGGCAGGGGTGCCGGTCAGGACGCGATACGCCACGATGGCCATGAGAAAGAGGACCAGGCCGCCGGCCACCATCCACGCCGTCTTCTCCGGACGGGTGGCCCCGCCGGCGGCCACCGCCCCTGGGGCGGCCGAGGCTCCGCATCGATGGCAGAAGCGCGCCTGGGGCGAAAGCTCGGCGCGGCAGGCCGTGCAGGTCCGGGCACCCATCGGGGCGCCGCACGCGGCGCAGAAGTTCCCCGAGCCGGCTGCGTCGCAGGCGGGGCAGGTGCGCGAGGGAGATATCGAGGTCATGGCCGGAAAATAGCGGCGCAGGCGCCTTTGCGGGACGTTCGGGGCGCGATAAGTTGGCGGCATGCCCCAGCCCGACCTCACCGAATTTCCCGCCGACCTGACGGGCGCCACGCGCGACGACCTGCTGGCGCTCGCCGAGCGCTTCGGCGTCGGCTTCCTGCGCCTCCAGTTCACCGACATCCTCGGCGTCAACAAGAACGTCGAGGTGCCGCAGAGCCAGTTCGCCAAGGCGCTCGACGGCGAGATCATCTTCGACGGCTCGTCGATCGAAGGCTTCGTCCGGATCGAGGAGAGCGACATGCTCCTCAAGCCGGACCTCGCCACGTTCCGCATTCTTCCCTTCGGCGACGAAGGAGGCCACGTCGCCCGCGTCCTCTGCGACATCCACACGCCGGACGGGGAGCCGTTCGACGGCTGCCCGAGGACGGCGCTCAAGCGGCAGCTCGAGCGCGCCCGGGCGCTCGGCTTCTCGATGATGGCAGGATGCGAGGCGGAGTTCTTCCTCTTCGAGCTGGGCGAGGGAGGAATTCCCAGCACCACCACGCACGACGACGCCAGCTATTTCGACCTGGGCCCGGTGGACCGGGGCGAGGAGATCCGCCGCGTCATCATCCAGCAGCTCGTGCGCATGGGCTTCGAGGTGGAGGCAGCGCACCACGAGGTGGCCCGCGGCCAGCACGAGATCGATTTCCGCTACGCCGACGCGCTGACCACCGCGGATAATCTCGCGACGTTCCGCTTCGTGGTGCGCAACGTCGCCGCGCGCTTCGGCTACATGGCGTCGTTCATGCCGAAGCCGATCGAGGGGATCAACGGCAGCGGAATGCACACGCACCAGTCGCTCTTCCGCGGCCCCGGGGATAACGCCTTCTACGACCCGAAGGCCGAGCACCAGCTGAGCGCCGTCGCCCTCAGCTACATCGAGGGACTCCTGCAGCACGCGCGCGGCTTCTGCGCGATCACCAACCCGCTCATCAATTCGTACAAGCGGCTCGTGCCCGGCTACGAGGCGCCGATCAACGTCGCCTGGTCGATGCGGAACCGGTCACCCCTCGTGCGGATCCCCGACCGGCGGGGCACCGGCACGCGCTGCGAGCTGCGCATGCCCGATCCGAGCGCCAATCCCTACCTGGCGCTCGCGGTGCAGCTCGCATCGGGGCTCGACGGCGTGCAGCGGAAGCTCGAGGTCCGCGAGCCGGTGAGCCGCAACATCTTCACGATGAGCTACCGGGACCGGCGGAAGTACCGCATCGACGAGCTGCCGCGCGACCTGCACGAAGCGCTCGAGCAGCTCGAGAAGGACGACGTGGTGAAGGCGGCGCTCGGGCCCCACCTCACCGAGCGCTTCCTCGAGGCCAAGCGGAAGGAAGTCGAGGAATACAACCGGCACGTGAGCAGCTGGGAGATCGAGCGGTACCTGGGCAGCTACTAGGTTAACAGCAGCGATCCCGTCAACCGCTGCCGCAGGGTTCGACCGCCGAGGCAAGAAGGACGCGGAGGGCTCCGCCATCCGAGTACATCAACAACACTTCACCGGAAACCGTTGATCAATTTCCCCGTGGGCACCGGCGACCTCTGTGCCCTTATTGCCTCCGTGGTGGACCACCCTCGATCGGAGCTATGAGGGCCGCGCAGTCAGGACCAGCGTGACTCTGCCCGCGGGCGTCGGCACGCGCAGTCGCGCGGGGAGCCGGGCGGCGTCGTCGGTGAGCCAGACTTCGCTCGTGAGGCCGGCTGCCGAGACGGTGAGCGCCAGGCACGTCACTTCCTCTCCCGATCCGAGTTCCACTACCTCGCGTCCCGTCACGCGCACGCGCACCGGGTTGTAGCCATTCCGGAAGTAGCCGTCCAGGGTGTGGGTCGAGCCCGCGCGGAGGGGGAGCGTGCGCAGGTAGTAGAGCATCGCCAGCTCGTCGAGCGGCTGCGGTGGCGCGACCCAGGCGCCGTCGGTTCCGTCCTGGCGGTAGAGCCCGGAGTCGGGCTCGATGGTGAAGCGGTCGGTCCCGGCGCGCCCGCGGAAATCGGTGGTGCGTCCGAAGCGGCGCGAGACGAAGCGGTCGCCGCCCGCCCACGAGGTCATCGACACGGCGGCCGAGAGCGCCCCCCGGCCGCCGCCGCCCTGCATGGCGAGGACGTACAGGCGCTCCCCGCGATACATCGTCGTCCCCGTGACGCCGAGCGTGGCGCTCCCGGCGGGAACGACCCCGAGGCGCGCCTCGTAGCGGAGCGTCTCGCCGACGGCGAACGGATGCTGCGCGGCGAGCGGGCCTGGTGCCGCGACGAGACAGGCGCCGGTCACCAGCGCGCGGATAACTTGGGTCAATGATTCCTCCGTTGGCATACTGCTTCGACCTCGACGGCACGCTCTATCGAGGGGATGCCGCGATCCCGGGCGCCGTCGCGATTCTCGGACGGTTGCGGGACGCCGGTGTCCCCTTCAGGTGTCTTTCGAACACCAGCAGCCGCCCGCGCTCGGCGCTCCTTGCCCGGCTCCGGGGCTACGGCTTCGACATCCGGGAGGACGAGCTCCTCACCGCGACCCTCGCCGCAGCCGACCTGCTTCGCTCGACGGGGTGTCGACGCCTTCTTCCCCTCGTCCCGGCGGCCGCCATCGCCGATCTGGCCGGTTTCGAGCTGGTGGGCGGGACGAGCGGCACACCTTCCGGCCGGGCCGACGCCGTCCTGATCGGCGACCTGGGCGACGGCTGGTCCGATGCCCTCATGCAGGAGGCGTTCCACGCGCTCCGGGGCGGGGCCGAGTTCATCGCCGTCTCGCGGGACCGCTACTGGCGGCGGGGCGAGGGGCTCGTGATGGACTGCGGGGCGTACGTCGCCGGGCTGGAATACGCCACGGGCCGAAGTGCGACGATCTCGGGAAAACCGTCCCCGCTCTTCTATGCGGCGGCCCTTGCGAGTCTCGGCGACCCCGCCCCGCGTGACGTGGCGATGGTGGGTGACGATCCCTGGAGCGACGTCGCCGGCGCGCAGGCCGCGGGCATGCAGGGCTGGTTCGTGGCGAGCGGCAAGGCCGACGCCGCGACAATCGAAGCGTCCGGCATCCGGCCCGATCAGGTGCTCGGCAGCGTCGCGGAGCTCCCGATATGAACGTATCGTCTCGCATGGTCGAATCCGAACAGGAGCACGCCAGGTGGCAATCGCCGTCGTCCTGAACGGCCGCTCCGGCCGGGGAGCCGCGCCGGCCTCGGCGGGCCGCATCCGCGAGCTCTGCGAGGAAGCCGGCCGCGAGGTCCGCGTCACGAGCGCGGCGGGGAAGGCCATCGAGCGCGCGGCGCGTCGCGCGATCGAGGAGGGGTGCGACCTGCTCGTGGGCGGCGGCGGCGACGGGACGATCGGCACCGTCGCCGCCATCGCCGCTGAGGCCGGCATTCCCTTCGGCGTCCTGCCCCTCGGCACCCGGAACCACTTCGCGCGCGATCTCGGCATCCCGCTCGACCTCGACGGCGCCATGCGCGTGATCCTCGCCGGCGAGACGCGGACCATCGATCTCGGCGAGGTGAACGGGCGCGTCTTCATCAACAACTCGAGCCTCGGCGTCTATCCGCGGCTGGTGCGCTTCCGCGAGAAGCTCCGCAAGTACGGGCTCTCCAAGTGGGTCGCGGCGGCGTGGGCGCTCCTCGCCGTGCTGCGGCGCCACCCTTTCATGGCCGTCCGCATCACCGCCGACGGCGAGCCGATGGTGCGGCGTACGCCGTTCGTCTTCATCGGCAACAACGAGTACCGGATGGAGGGGTTGTCGGCGGCGCGGCGGGAATCGCTCAGCGACGGCGTGCTCGCGCTCTATGTGATGAATGCGTCAGGGCGGAGGAACCTGCTCTGGCTCGCGTGGCAGATCGTGCGCGGCCGGACGGCGGATCTCAAGGAGCTCGAGGTATTTCAGGTGGAGGAAGCGGAGATCGAGCTGCGGCGCAGCGCGACGCACGTGGCGCTCGACGGGGAGCTGCTGACGATGCGGGGAACCTTGTCGTACCGGATCCAGCCGGGGGCGCTCGAAGTCTTCGCGCCTATTGCGAAGGCGGACGAATCGGAGCCGGACCCGAGGGACCCCTGATGCTGTCGAATCGCCAGCTTGTCCAGTGATAGAGCGTCGAAGTTTCGAGCTCGACGCCCAGGGGTGTGAGGTCATTGCCGCCGACCTCGCGAAACCTGATGCCGCCCTCCGCCTGTACCGACGGATCTCCTGCACCATAGCTGGAGTTCGGGACCGCGCCCCAGTAGTACACGAGATCGTCTGTGCCCAGTCCGAAGAAGGGTTTGAGGCCGGCCGTGATCGTACGGATGTTCGTGGCGTGCAGCGTCGGCGATGGCAGGCCGGAGAGCAGGCCCCAGCAATAGAGCGTGGTTTGCTCGATGGCGCATTTCTGCCAGGCCGACACGGCCACGGCATCGGCGGACGGGAGACCCGCCACCGGCGCCGGGATCGCGACAGCTGCTGCATCACCGTCACCGTCACCCCAGCAGTACAGGCGACGCATCGCATCGATTCCGCACGTCGCGTCGTCTCCCGGTCCTACCGAACGCCAAGTGATCTCGCCGGAAACCGGAGCCGGAACCGGCTCACTCGGAGTGATGATTCCCCGCCCGAGCTGACCCGAATGGTTCTCGCCCCAGCAGTAGGCGGTACCCTCGACGGAGACGGCACAGGTAAACCGTTGTCCGGCGGCGACGGCGACGAATTCGATATCGGGAAGTAACGCAGGAGTCGGCGCGAGCCGTCTCGCCGTCGTGCCGTCGCCGAGCTGGCCGAGGTCGTTGGAGCCCCAGCAGTACACGCGGCGATTCGTGCTCAATGCGCACGCGTGGGTCCAGCCAGTGGAGATGGACTGGAAGCGGATGGCACTTTCGACCCGTGCGGGAGGCCCATTCTCCCAGCACCAGGTGTCGCCGGCGAGGTCGATCGCGCACGCCAGGTCGCCCCGTCCCGCCGAGACCTTCGCCACCCGCCATCCCGCCGTCTCGACGGAAATCGTGACGGAGAGGCTGGTAGCCGGGACTTCGACCGTCGCCGTCTGCGTGCCCGCGAGGGGTCCGAGCACCCAGATGGCTCGCGCGTAGCCATCCGCGTCGGTGACACTCGAAAGGGGGATGAAGGTTCCGCCTGACGAGGCGACCCATGTCACCGGGCGGCCGGGCGATGGGTCTCCGCTCTCATCGGTCACCTGGACCGTCACAGGGGCCTCGAGCGTATCGGTCGGGAACTGCTCTCCGTCCGGGGCGGCCGTGACGCGGATCTGCTGTGCGGGGTGGTCCTCGGGACCTGCGTTATCCAGGCAGCCGGCAATGAAGAGCGCTGCGAAGGGTACCAGGCGTCGCACGATGCCTCCTTGGGGGAGCTACTCGGAGAACGGGGTGACGTCGGGTCCGGGGAACCGATGCACACGAAAGCCCGGGGATTCGCATCCCCAGGCTTTCGTCATACGCCCCGGTCGACCTACTCGCGCGGCTCTCCCTCCGGCACGGTGTCGACGTCCGCTGGAACTTCGACCTCCGGCTGGATCGCCGCCGCCTCCGCGTCCTTCCACATCTGGATCTGCAGCTCGAACTGCGTCGCGAAATCCTCGAGCGTCAGCTCCTCGGCGCCGGGCCGCGTCGCGAGCGGCGAGACGCGGTCGAGACTGATGCGGGCCTTGCCGTAGGTGCTGTCCGCATCGAGCGCGGCCTCGAACGCCTCCTTCGACGCACCGTAGTGCCCGGTCTGCTCCAGCGCGATCCCCAGGTTGTTGTGAAACACCGGCGCGTTGCCGCGCAGCTCCACCGCGCGGGCCAGCGGACCCACCGCCTCTGCGGGCCGGCCGAGCTCTATGTAGAGCAGGCCGAGGTTGTTCATGCTCCAGACGTCGCGAGCATCCACGACCAGCGCGGAGCGGTACGCGTCGATCGCCGACTCGAGCTCACCCGCGTTGTGGAGCGCGCGGCCGCGGAGCCGGAGCGCATCGGGCGAGCGCGGATCGATCGCGAGCGCGCGGCTCGTGCGCTCGAGCGCCTTCTCCGTCTCGTTCAGCTCGAGGAAGACGCGGCTCGAGTTGAGCAGGCTCTTCACGTGCGTCGAGTCGAGCGCGAGCGCGCGGTCGAACGACACCGCGGCGCGCGCCAGGTTCCCGGCCTTCCACGACGAGAGGCCGAGCATGTAGTGGCCCCACACGTTCTCGGGGCGCCGCTCGGTGTAGGCCGTGAAGAGCGCGGTGGCTTCCTCGTAGTCGCCCGACCGGAACGCCTTCTCGGCGTCCTCGTACGCGATGGCCACCGAGGGGGCCGGCTGCACGGTGGCGCTCGATGCGACGGCGGCTGTGGCGGTCGCGGCCGGCGCGGAGGCGCCGGCGGACGAGGTGGTGGTCGGCTTCGGCTCTCCCGAGCCGCAGGCGACGAGGGCCGTCGGCACGAGCGCGGCGACGATCACGATGGGAAAGCGGCGGCGGTTGGACATGACTGACTCCTTCGGTGTGGCGCAGCGCGCCGGTGGAACTGCGAGCGGACACCGGGGAGAAAGGCAAGCGAAGGGCCGCACCTGGACACGCGCTCGCCGGGCAGGCCAAGCGAAGGAAGAACAACGAGTTGTGCCGGGAGGCGGGGGCGGAACGAAGTGCGATTGAAGGCCGTTTCGTGTCCGGGCGGACACGTGCCGTCGTATCAGTCCGTGTCCGCGTGGACACGGTGCGAAGACGCGCCGTGCGCCGGCGATCCTTCCGCTACTCGCGGTCGATGCCGAGCCGGCGCATCAGCTTGATCAGGCTCGAATGATCGGCGAGCCC
>JBLNHD010000080.1:0-4387 GCA_050268825.1 Gemmatimonadota bacterium | reverse complement strand
CGGAAGCAGGCGATCTTCTGGCTCTCGCAGACGCACGATCCGCGCGTGGTGCCGATCCTCGACTCGGTGATCCGCACGTCCGACGACGACGAGCTCCGCGGGTCCGCCGTGTTCGCACTCTCGCAGCAGCGGACGGCCGAGGCACGGCGCGTGCTCCGGAGCTACGCGGAGCGGGAGGACATCTCGGACGAGGCGCGGTCGCAGGCGCTGCACTTCCTCGCCATGGGGAACGACCCGGACGACATCGCCTTCCTGCGCGGCGTCTACGCCAAGGTGAAGAGCAAGGAGGCGAAGCAGCAGATCATGGCGGGGATGATGTCGAACCGCTCGCCGGAGCATGCGCGGTGGCTGCTCGGCATCGCCAAGGACCGCAACGAGGACATGGAGATCCGGAAGCAGGCGCTCTTCTTCGCCGGCATGGCCGAGACGAGCACGAAGGAGCTCCTCGACGTCTATAACTCGTTCCCGGACGATCCCGAGCTGCGGCAGCACATGCTCGTGGTGCTCGGCCAGCGCTCGAGCGACCCGGCGGCGGTGACGCAGCTGCTCGAGATCGCGCGCACCGAGAAGGACCCGGAGCTCCGGAAGATGGCGCTCTTCTGGCTGAGCCAGTCGGACGATCCGCGCGCGACGAAGATGCTCGAAGACCTCCTCGAGGAGTAGGCCATGCGCACGATGACCATCGCCCTGCTCGTCGGCACGCTGGCGTCGCCGGCCGCGGCGCAGTCCATTGCCCAGCGCGTCGCGGCCGCACCCGACGGCACGGTACGGATGAGCTTCGCCTCGCGGGAGGGCGTCTGCGGCAACGGCACCAACATCTCGATCCACGACCGCGACGACTCGGAGTGGGAGAACGACTGCGAGGAGGGCCCGGTGCACGTCGCCCTCACGGTCCGGGACCGCCGGGTCACGGACGTGCGGACGCGCGTCGGCGGCCGCTGGCGCACCTCCGCCAGGGCCACCGACCTCGGCACCGTGGGCGCGCGCGAGGCGGGGGAGTACCTCCTGCGCCTCGCCGAGTCGGACCATCCGGCGGCGAAGGACGCGATCTTCGCCGCCACCATCGCCGACAGCTTCACGGCGTGGCCCGGCCTCCTGCGCATCGCGCGGAACGAATCGGCGAGCGAGGACGCGCGGAAGGGCGCGATCTTCTGGCTCGGCCAGGCGGCCGGCGCCGCGGTGACGCCCGCGCTCGATTCGATCGTGGCGGACGACGGCGACCGTGAGGTGAAGGAGTCCGCGATCTTCGCGCTCTCGCAGCGTCCGGCCGAAGAGGGTGTCCCGGCGCTGATCCGGATTGCCCGCACGAATCGCGACCCGAGCCTCCGCCGCACCGCCCTCTTCTGGCTCGGTCAATCGAAGGACCCGCGCGCGCTCGACCTCTTCGAGGAGCTCCTCACCGACGGCTGACAACCCTTCCGGCCCGGCGCGTGTCTAAACCTTTCGACCGATCCTTCCGTAGGGACCCGGACACCGAAAGGGGCGGCACGCGCCGCCGGAAGATCCCATGGCCACTGCCGCACTTCTCCTCCTGCTCTCGGCCGTTTCCCAGAGCCCGGCGCAGGAACAGGATACGCTTCGCCAGCTCGCGGCCCGTCCGGTTGCGCGCACCTCCATTCCGGCAACACCCGCCGCCAACCGCGTCACCGCCGCCCGCACCGCGAGCGGCGTCGCGCTCGACGGCGTCCTCGACGAGCCGATGTGGCAGACCGCGGCGCCGGTCACCGGGTTCACGCAGAAGGACCCGAACGAGGGGCAGCCCGCCACGCAGCGCACCGAGGTCCGGGTCCTTTACGACGAGGGCGCGCTCTACATCGGCGCCGAGCTTTACGATACGTCGCCGGATTCGATCGTGGCCCAGCTCGCCCGGCGCGACCGGTTCATCACCGCCGACCGCTTCTTCGTCTTCCTCGACCCCTACAAGGATGGGCGGACCGGCTTCTACTTCGGCGTGAACGCCGCAGGAACGCTCTACGACGGCACGCTCTACAACGACGACTGGGACGACGACACCTGGGACGGCATCTGGGAGGCGAAGGTCGAGCGCACCGCGCGCGGCTGGACCGTCGAGATGCGGATTCCCTACTCGCAGCTCCGCTTCCAGGAGCGCCCCGAGCACGTCTGGGGCGTCAACTTCCGCCGCGACATCTCGCGGAACAACGAGAGCGCCTGGCTCGTGTTCACGCCGAAGAACGGGAGCGGGTTCGTCTCGCGCTTCCACGAGCTGGGCGGCATCGCCGGCGTGCAGCCGCCGCGGCGCATGGAGGTCCTTCCCTACGTCACGGGAAAAGCGGCCTTCCTCGACCACACGCCGGGCAATCCCTTCAACGACGGCTCGGAGTACTCGCCGAGCGCGGGCGTTGACTTCAAGCTGGGGCTCGGCAGCAACCTCACGGTGGACGCCACCGTGAATCCCGACTTCGGGCAGGTCGAAGTTGACCCGGCCGTGGTGAACCTGAGCGATGTGGAGTCGTTCTTCGAGGAGAAGCGCCCGTTCTTCATCGAAGGTGCCAACATCTTCAACTTCGGCTCGGGCGGGGCCAACAACTTCTGGGGCTTCAACAACCCGACGCCGGACTTCCTCTACACTCGGCGCATCGGCCGCGCGCCCCAGCTCTCCGCCGACGTGCCGGATGGCGGGTACGCCGACGCACCCGAGGGCACGCACATCCTCGGCGCGGCGAAGCTCTCCGGCAAGATCGGCGACTGGAGCCTCGGCACGCTCAGCGCATTCACGAAGCGCGAGCACGCGACCATCGACGATGGGGCCGGCGGCCGCACGCGCGCCGAGGTGGAGCCGTTCACCTACTACGGCGCGGCGCGGATGCAGAAGGACTTCAATGCCGGCCGCCAAGGGCTCGGCTTCCTCTCGACGGCGACGATCCGCAGCCTCGACGACGCCACGCGCGACCGCCTCAACAGCGGCGCGTACGCCCTCGGCGTGGACGGCTGGACCTTCCTCGACGCCGACCGGATGTGGGCGCTCACGGCGTGGGCTGGCGCCAGCCACGTGCGCGGCAGCGAGGCGCAGATCGGGCGGTTGCAGCAGAACTCGATCCACTATTTCCAGCGGCCCGACGCGAATCACGTCGAGGTGGACCCCACGGCGACGAGCCTGACCGGCTTCGGCGGACGCGTGACGCTCAACAAGCAGAAAGGGCGGTGGTACACGAATACCGCCGTCGCCTTCCTCACGCCCGGGTTCGAGGTCAACGACCTCGGCTTCCAGTGGACCAGCGACATCATCAATGCGCACCAGGTCGTGGGGTACCGGTGGCGCACGCCGACCGACTGGTACCGGCAGATCAACGTGAACACGTCGGTCGTGGGCAGCTGGGACTTCGGCGGCAACCGCGTGCACCAGATGGTCTGGTTCAACTCGAACATTCAGCTGCCGAACTACTACTGGTTCTTCCTCGGCGGCAACGCGCTTCCGGACCGGCTCAACAACCGCCGCACGCGCGGTGGGCCGCTCACGATCAATCCGTCGGGCTACTCCCTCTTCGGCGGGTTCGACTCGGACGAGCGGAAGCCGGTGTTCTTCGGTCTGGAAGGCTCCATCGGGCGGTTCTCGCAGGAGTCGGAGCGGAGCTGGAACCTCTCGACCTACGTCGAGTGGAAGCCGATGGATCGCCTCTCGCTGCGGGTGAGCCCTTCGGTCCAGAAGCTCCGCACGGGGGCGCAGTTCGTCGGCACGCTCGACGACCCGGCGGTGACGTCCACGTTCGGCCGCGAGTACATCTTCGCGCCGATCAACCAGACGACGTTCTCGTCGTCGGTGCGGATGAACTGGATCTTCACGCCGAAGCTGAGCCTCGAGCTCTACGCGCAGCCGCTGATCTCGTCGGTGGACTACGGCGACATCCGCGCCCTCGAGGCGCCGAGGACGTACAGCTTCGTCCCGACCGACGGCATCGGCCCCGATCCCGACGGCGACGGCCCGGCCGAGCCGGCGCGTGTGACCGCGAACGACTTCACCTTCGCGTCGCTGCGCGGGAATGCGGTGATGCGGTGGGAATACCTCCCGGGGAGCACCCTCTTCCTCGTCTGGACCCAGAGCCGCTCGGCCTCCGAGGACATCGGGAGCTTCCGGTTCGGCGAGTCGTTCGACCGGCTCATCGGGGCGAAGGCGGACAACATCTTTCTGGTGAAGTTGACGTATTGGTGGAATCCGTAGGGGGTTGGGTAGCTAGGTTGCTAGGTAGCTAGGTAGCTGGGTAGGTCGGTGGAGCTAGGGAGCTAGGTGGGTGGGTGGTTCGGTGGATGGGTAGCGGCGAATGAGGCCTTTCAGGAGGGCCTGGCAGCGGCGGCAGTGGGTGAGCGCTTCGGCGGCTTCCTCGGGGGGAAGGACGTGCTCGTCGGAGAGGAGGTCGAGGAGGTCCTCGGT
>JBLNHD010000079.1:0-3188 GCA_050268825.1 Gemmatimonadota bacterium | reverse complement strand
CATGACGCGTAGCGAAGCGGGCGCCGGCGGGCGTCTCTCCCGGATCATCCTGACAACGATCTTCCTCCTCGCCTCGGCCCCGGCCGGGGCGTTTGCACAGGAGGCCGGGGAGCACCGGCCCGGGGGAGAAGTCAACCTGCAGCTGCCGGACCTGCATCAGGGCGACTTCCTGGGGTTCACCGGCCACGAGATCCTCCTCTCGGGGCTCGTCGTCTGCGTCCTCGGCCTCCTCTTCGGGCTGCTGAGCTACTCGGCAGTTCGGAAGCTCCCGGTGCATCGGGCCATGGCGGACGTGTCCGAGCTCATCTACACGACGTGCAAGGCCTACCTCATCCAGCAGGGCAAGTTCCTCCTTGCCCTCTGGGGGTTCATCGCGGTGGTGATCGTCGGCTATTTCGTCCTGACCGGCCTCGAGGCGGCGAAGATCGCGATCATCCTCATGTTCAGCCTCATCGGCATGGCCGGAAGCTACGGCGTCGCCTGGTTCGGCATCCGGATCAATACGCTCGCCAACTCGCGCACGGCGTTCGCGAGCCTCCGTGGCAAGGGCTGGCCGGTCTGCGACATCCCGCTGCGAGCCGGCATGAGCGTCGGGATGATGCTGATTTCGGTCGAGCTCCTCTTCATGCTGGCGATCCTGCTCTTCGTCCCCTCGGACGTGGCGGGGGCGTGCTTCCTCGGATTCGCCATCGGCGAGTCCCTCGGCGCGGCGGCGCTCCGCATCGCGGGCGGGATCTTCACCAAGATCGCCGACATCGGTTCCGACCTGATGAAGGTCGTGTTCAAGATCAAGGAGGACGACGCGCGGAATCCCGGCGTCATCGCCGACTGCGTCGGGGACAACGCGGGCGACTCCGTCGGACCGACGGCGGACGGCTTCGAGACCTACGGCGTCACCGGCGTCGCGCTCATCTCGTTCATCGTGCTCGCGGTGGCGGACCCGATGGTGCAGGTCAACCTGCTCGTCTGGATCTTCCTCATGCGGGTCATGATGGTGCTCGCCTCCGCGGCATCGTACCTGGTGAACAACGCGGTCGCGGCCGGCCGCTACCGGAACGCGGTGAAGTTCAATTTCGAGGCGCCGCTCACGTCGCTCGTCTGGCTCACCTCGCTCGTGTCGGTGGCGCTCACGTTCGTCGTGTCGAAGCTCGTCATTCCCGACCTGGCGGGGAACACCGACCTCTGGTGGCAGCTCTCGCTCGTGATCACCTGCGGCACCCTCGCCGGCGCCATCATTCCGGAGATGGTCAAGGTCTTCACCTCCACGCATTCGGCGCACGTGCGCGAGGTGGTCTCGTCGTCGCGCGAGGGCGGGGCATCGCTCAACATCCTGTCGGGACTCGTGGCCGGGAACTTCTCTGCCTTCTGGCTCGGCATGGTGATCATGGGCCTCATGGCCGCCGCCTATGCGGTGAGCACCATGGGCCTGAGCGAAGGCGGCATCATGCAGGCCCCGGCGATCTTCGCGTTCGGCCTGGTGGCGTTCGGCTTCCTCGGCATGGGGCCGGTGACGATCGCGGTGGATTCGTACGGTCCCGTCACCGACAACGCCCAGTCCATCTACGAGCTCTCCCAGATCGAGGAGATTCCCGGCGTCGAGGCGGAGATCCAGCGGGATTTCGCCTTCACCACTGATTTCACGATCGCGAAGGAGCTGCTCGAGGAGAACGACGGGGCGGGGAATACGTTCAAGGCCACGGCCAAACCCGTGCTGATCGGCACGGCGGTCGTGGGGGCCACCACGATGATCTTCGCGATCATCATGGCGCTCACACACGGCCTCACGGAGGGGATGACGAACCTCTCGATCCTCCACCCACCCTTCCTGCTCGGCCTCATCACCGGCGGCGCCGTGATCTACTGGTTCACCGGGTCCTCGATGCAGGCCGTCACCACCGGCGCCTATCGCGCGGTGGAGTTCATCAAGGCGAACATCCGGCTGGAGGGGGCCACGAAGGCCTCCGTGGAGGACAGCACTCGCGTCGTCGAGATCTGCACCCAGTACGCCCAGAAGGGCATGTTCAACATCTTCCTCGGCGTCTTCTTCGCGACGCTGGCGTTCGCCTTCGTCGAGCCGTTCTTCTTCATCGGATACCTCATCTCCATCGCGCTCTTCGGCCTCTTCCAGGCCATCTTCATGGCGAATGCGGGCGGCGCGTGGGACAATGCGAAGAAGATCGTGGAGACGGAGCTCAAGATGAAAGGCACGGAGCTGCACGACGCCTCCGTGGTCGGCGACACCGTGGGCGATCCGTTCAAGGACACCTCGTCGGTCGCGATGAACCCGGTCATCAAGTTCACCACGCTCTTCGGCCTCCTCGCGGTGGAGCTCGGCGTGTATCTCACGGCGGAGCACGGCAGCGGGCTCGGGATCGGCCTCGCGGCCGTCTTCTTCCTGGCCTCGCTCGTGTTCGTGTACCGTTCGTTCTACGGGATGCGGATCCAGGGGGGGCAGCCATAAGACCGCGTGCGACCATGGCTCCCGTGCCGTGGACGCTGCGGTGCATGAGCACGGCCGGGAAACTCCGCGTGCTGGCGGCAGGGGCTGCGCTCTCCTGCCTGTTTCCCCAGCCAGCCGGTGCACAGGCAGACGATGCTCGAGTGGCGGCCGTGGTCGAGCGGATCGCACCGAACCTGGTTGCGCTTCGCCACGATCTGCACCGGCACCCGGAGCTCAGCAATCGCGAGACCCGGACCGCCGGAGTCATCGCGCGGGAGCTTCGGCGGCTCGGACTCGAGGTGCGTGAAGGAATCGCGAAGACCGGCGTCGTCGGGATCCTTCGCGGCGCCCGCCCGGGGCCGGTGGTCGGCGTGCGAGCCGACATGGATGCGCTTCCGGTGACGGAAGCGACCGACCTCCCCTTCAAGTCGGTCGCGCGCACGGAGTATCTCGGGCGGGAAACGGGCATCTCGCACGCCTGCGGCCACGATATCCATGTGGCCGTGGCGCTCGGGGTGGCCGAGGTGCTCGCCGGCCAGCGCGACCGCCTCGCCGGGACCGTCGTGTTCATCTTCCAGCCGGCTGAGGAGGGTGCGACTCCGGGCGCGAAGGGAGGCGCGCTCCTGATGATCGAGGAGGGCGTCATGCGCGATCCCGCGCCCGCGATCCTCGTGGCCCTCCACACTAACTGCGGTCACCCCGACGAAGCGGGCGACTGGGAGCAGATCGGCAGGCTCGCTTTCACACC
>JBLNHD010000078.1:0-6159 GCA_050268825.1 Gemmatimonadota bacterium | reverse complement strand
ATGTAGGCCGGGGTGGCGAGCGTGGTGCCGAGGGATGTGGGCGTATCGGGGCCCGGGCGCGCGGGTGCCCGCGCAATGCCGACGTCCGCCAGGAGAGCCTGGCCGCCGGACAGGAGGATGTTCTCCGGCTTGACGTCGCGATGGACCACGCCGCGGGCGTGCGCGTAGTCCAGCGCATCGCCGACCTGGCGCACGATGGCCGCCGCGGTGCCGAGGCCGAGCGGACCCTCGCGCTCGAGGCGGTCGCGCAGCGACTCGCCTTCGACATACGGCATGACGAAGAAGAGGGTGCCGCTGTCGCCGCCCGAGTCGAACAGCGGCAGGATGTGCGCATGCTGCAGCCGGGCGACGGTCCGGATCTCCCGCTCGAAGCGGTCGGCACCGATGGCCGCGGCGAGTTCGGGCAGGAGGACCTTGATGGCCACCGGGCGGTCGTGCCGCAGGTCGTCGGCCAGGTAGACGACCGCCATCCCCCCGCGGCCCAGCTCCCGGCGGATCACGTAGCGGTCCGAGGGGAGTGGGTGTTCAGTCACGAGCACCGCCGAGGCGCGGGGTTGTCGTCTGCATCCTCCGCCTTCCAGTGATTGCGGCGCCTGTGCCGATCCCGTCCGCCGCCGTCGAAGGCCGCGGTCATGATATACTACGATAATCACGACTCTGGAGCCCGATGAAGACGATCTACTACACGGCCGCCAGCCTCGACGGCTTCATCGCCGACCGCAACAACTCGCTCGACTGGCTCTTCCGGCTGGAAGGGGAAGGGGATCGCGATTATCCCGACTTCATCCGCGACATCGGTGCCATCGCGATGGGCTCCACGACCTACGAGTGGATCCTGAACTACGAGAAGCTGCTCGAGGATCCGGGCAAACGGTGGCCCTACGAGCAGCCCTGCTGGATCTTTACCACGCGAGAGCTTCCGGCCGTGCCCGGCGCCGGCATCCGCTTCGTGCGGGGAGACGTGCGGCCGGTCCATGCGGACATGGTCGCGGCCGCGGGCGGGAAGAACGTATGGCTCGTCGGAGGGGGCGAGCTGGTCGGCCAGTTCCACGACTACGGGCTCCTCGATGAGCTCATCGTGACGGTCGGTTCCGTCACGCTCGGTGCCGGCGCGCCGCTCCTGCCGCGGATGATCGCCGATCCGCCGCTCGTGCTCGAATCGGTCATCGCGATGCCGCCGGGATTCGCGCAGCTAAGGTATCGCGTCGCGCGGCGGTGACATGCGCGAGTGTGCATTCCGCAACATCCTCGCCCCGAGCTGCGGCTCACGGTAATTTCGCAGGACCTTCACTCCGCTCCGAGGCTTCGCATGCGATCGAGCTCGATCCTGTCCGTTCTCCTCCTCGCCGCTGGCGCCACGGCGGCCCACGCCCAGACCTTCCGCAACGACGATCCGGTCATCCGGCGCATGTGGGACGAGGGCATGAACAAGTCGCAGGCCGGGGCGCTCGCGCAGGTCCTCATGGATTCGATCGGCCCGCGCCTCGCCGGCTCCCCGGGCTATGACGCTGCGGTCGCGTGGATCAGCCGCAAGTACGAGGAGTGGGGCGTGCCGGTGCGGCGCGAGCGATACGGGACCTGGCGCGGGTGGCAGATGGGGCCGGTGCACGTCGACCTGATCGCGCCGCGTACTCAGACGCTCAACGCGCACCTCATGGCGTGGAGCGCTGGAACGCGGCGCCCGGTGGAGGGAGACGTGGTGCTGCTGCCCGAGGCCGCCGATCGCGCCGCTTTCGACGCCTGGGCCCGCACCGCCCGTGGCAAGTTCGTCCTCGTGAGCGCGCCCGAGATGATGTGCCGCGCGCGGCAGGAGCTCGAGAAGAACGCCACGCCGTCTACCGTGGCATGGGTGGACACCGTGCGCGCGCAGTCCCGCACGGCCTGGGGCCGGCGGACGGCGCTCTTCCGCGGGCAGAACGCGCTGAACCTCAACGCGCTCCTCGACTCCGCGCGCGTCGCCGGCATCGTCAGCACAAACTGGTCCGGCGGCTGGGGTGCAACGCGCGTCTTCGCCGCTCCGACGAGCAACGCGGTGGCCGTCGATCTTTCCTGCGAGGACTACGGCCTCCTCGCCCGGCTCGCCGCCAACAACCAGGGCCCGCGCCTCCGCATCGCCGCCGAGAGCCGGGAGCTCGGGACGGTCCCGCAGTTCAACGTGATCGCGGAGATCAAGGGGAGCGAGAAGCCGGACGAGTACGTGCTCCTCGGCGCGCACCTCGACAGCTGGCACGGCGCCACGGGCGCGATGGACAACGGCACCGGCACCACGATGATGCTGGAAGCGATGCGCATCATCAAGGCCGCATATCCGAACCCGAAGCGTACCATCATCGTCGGCCACTGGGGCGCGGAGGAGCAGTTCCTGATCGGCTCCAACGCCTTCGCCGAAGACCACCCGGAAGTGATCGAGGGGATGCAGGCGAGCTTCAACCAGGACAACGGGACCTGGCGGATCGAGGTGGTCCAGCCGTACGGCTTCATGAACGGCGTCGGCAATCTCGCGCGCTGGCTCTCGGCCGTGCCGCTCGAGATCACGACCCACCTGCGGCTGGCGCTCCCCGGCGAGATGGAGAACACCGGCAGCGATCACCTCTCCTTCCTCTGCCGCGGCGCCCCCGGCTTCCGCCTGCAATCCGCGTACGACGAGTACCGCCAGTACACCTGGCACACCACGCTCGACACCTACGACAAGGTCGTCCTCCCCGACCTCAGGAACAACGCGACCCTTGCCGCCATGCTCGCGTACATGGCGAGCGAGGACCCCGAGCGCGTCGCGCGTGACGCCGCGACGCGCGAGGGGCAGCGGCCGGAGTGCCCGCCGATCATCCGCGAGTATCGGGCGCGCTGAGTGAAGGCGTCACGGCGAGGAGGCGCAGCCGACGAAGCAATCGGGTCGCGTGTGTCCCGATTCGTCCCCATTGTGTCCCTCGCCGCCGCGCTCCTCCTCGCCCCCGTCACCCTCTCCGCCCAGGACGCCCGCATCCCGCGCCTCCGCGAGTACCTCGCCGCCGCGGCTGCGCTCGGCCACGTGCAGGGGAGCGTGCTCGTCGCCGAGAGCTCGACGGTGTTCATCGACACCGCCTTCGGCTTCGCGAACATGGAGCTCGGCGTCCGCAACACGCCGGACACCCGCTTCCGCGTCGCGTCGGTCTCGAAGCAGTTCACCGCGATGGCCATCGCGATGCTGGCGGTGGACGGCAAGCTCCGGATCGGCGATCCGATCTCGAGGTACCTCGACAGCCTTCCGGCAGCGTGGAGCGGCATCACCATTCACCAGCTCCTGCGCCACACTTCGGGCATCTCCGATTACGAGGAATGGTTCGGCGGGTACGATACCCAGGCCTACTCCGACTACATGGCGCAGGACAGCGCCCCGTTCCGGATCGCGCGCGACGCGCGGAAGCGGCCACTCGACTTCGCGCCCGGCGCCGAATTCCACTACAGCAACAGTGCGTACATCCTCCTCGGGTTCATCATCGAGCGCGCGGCGGGCATGCCATACGCGGAGTTCCTCCGCACCCGGATCCACGAGCCGCTCGGTATGACACGGAGCGGCCAGGACCACTCCGACGAGCTGCTCGCGGACCGCGCGCACGGCTACCGCCTCCGCGCGGGCGCCGCGCCCGTCGCGTACTTCAACGGGCTCTCCCGCCGGGACTACCAGAACGCCTTCTATCAGCGGATGATGCCGCCGCAGGCCGACGCCGGGCTCGTCACCACGGCGCGCGATCTCTACCGCTGGGACCAGGCGCTCTACACCGAGCGGCTCGTGCCGCGGGCCATGCTCGATTCGATCTTCACGCCGGGCCTGGGGCGCTATGGCTATGGCTGGTTCATCATGGATGGCGCCGACGGCGTGACGCACGGCCACAGCGGCGGGCTTCCCGGGTTCACCTGCTACATCCTGCGCATTCCGCGCTCGCAGCGGACCATCATCCTCCTCGGCAATCTCGACCGCATGGGCCGCACCGTGCGCGACCTCGCCGCCATCATGCGCGGGGACAGCGTCGCGCTGCCGCGTGCACGCGCGCTCGTGGCTGTGGATTCGGCGCGGAACGCGGCGCACGCCGGCGTCTATCGCGCCGGGTCCGGCGACTCGGTCATCGTGTCGCTCGACGGCGCGGTGCTTGTCGGCCACTGGCCCGAGCGGTGGCGCACGCCGCTCTATGAGGAACGGGACGGGGCGTACTATCTCCCCGGTCCCAATGCCGTCGCGCGGTTCCGCGAGCGAGGCCGGCGCGCGGAGCTGGTGGTCGAGGATGCGTTCGGAAGGGTCGTCGTCCGCGGCGTGCGCCGGCGCTAGCCGCCGCCGCGATGTGCACCCTCAGCTGGCTTCCCCGCGACGACGGCCACATCCTCTGGCACGGGCGCGACGAGCGGACGACGCGCGCGCCCGGCCACCCGCCATCGGTCGTTCGGCGCGGAGCACTCCAGGCGATCGCGCCGCGTGATCCCGACGCGGGCGGCACCTGGATCGGCGCGAACGAGCTCGGCCTCACCTTCGGACTCGCGAACCTCTACCCGCCGGAGGGGGTGACGGCAGGAGCGCCGGTCCCGGGGCTCGTGACGCGCGGGCGGATCATCGACTATCTCCTCGGCGCAGCGACGGCCGTCGAGGCGCGCGAGCTGCTCGGGGCCATGAATCCGGCCGTGTTCGCGCCTTTCACGCTCGCCGTACTCGAGCCAGGGCGCGTCCCCGAGCTGCATCGGTGGGACGGATCGCGTCTGGAAGCGCGGACGGTGGCCGCGCCCGGGCTGCTGCTGACGAGCTCGGGTGCCGGGAGCAGGATCGAGGCGCTGCGCCGCCGGGAGTACGCCCGCCTCGCTCCCGGGAACCCCCCGGCAGCCGGCGATATCGAGGCGGTTCACCGCAGCCACCTCGACTCCCTCGGCGCCGACTCCTTCTGCATGCACCGCCCGGAGGCGGAGACGGCGAGCCTTACCCGGATCGAAGTCGGAGCGCGCGTCATCACAATGACTTACACTCCCGGCCCACCTTGCCGCACGCCGAGTCTCGGGCCCCTTACCCTCGATCGTGTCGATTCCGGCTCTCGCCGTTCGACGCATCATTGAACCCCAACGCTCGAGGAGCCCGACGATGTCGAAGATGATCTTGCGGCGCGTGACGAGAGGAGAACGACGGATGCATCGAACCGGAATCGTGGCCGCGGCGCTGCTGCTCGCCGCCTTCTCGACGGCGGCGGGGCAGGAGGGAAAGCGCGTCGCCGTCAACGGCATGCAGATGTATTACGAGGTCTCGGGGCAGGGAGCGCCGCTCGTGGTCCTGCACGGCGCCTACATGGACATCCCGACCATGGGCGCCATCATCCCGAAGCTCGCCGAGACCCGCCGCGTGTACGCCCTCGAGCTCCAGGGCCACGGGCGCACCACCGACGTCGACCGCCCGATCACCTACGACAACCTCGCCGACGACGTGGCGGCGTTCATGGATGCGGTGGGCCTGGAGAAGGCGGACATCTTCGGGTACTCGATGGGCGGCCAGGCCGGGCTGCGGCTCGCGATGCGACACCCTGCGAAGGTGAACCGCCTCGTCGCCGCATCGGTGTCGTACGATCTCCGCGGGTGGCAGCCGGAGTTCACTGCGTTCATTCCGCAGATGACGGTCGAAGGGATGCTCCAGATGCCGTTCTTCAAGGAGCAGGCCGACCGGAAGCCCGGCTTCCGGAACCTCGTGGCGAAGCTGATCCAGCTCGAGAAGGAACCGATGGCGTGGGAGGCGGAGGTGCGCCAGCTGAAGATGCCGGTCCTCCTGATCGCCGGCGATGCCGACGTCTCGACGCTCGAGCACAACGTCGCCCTCTTCAGGCTTCTCGGCGGCGGCGTGATGGGCGACATGGGCAAGCCCCTCCCCGCCTCCCGCCTCGCCATCATGCCGGCCACGTCCCACACGGCGGTGATCACCCAGGTGGCGATGCTGCACGGCTTCATCGAGCCGTTCCTCAAGGGGGAGACGGCGAAGGGGATGTTCGAGCAGTAGGCGCGGGACTCGGGGGACTCGCGACTCGGGGGAAGGGACTCGGGAGATGGCGATCGAGTTGCGAGGGCCGTGCCCCGGCCCCGCGACGCGCCCGAGTCTCGGGTCCCCCGAGTCCCGAGTCCCCCCTACCTCGCCCCCTCCACCCCCCTACCTCCCTACCT